>JAUVWM010000078.1 GCA_030604105.1 Dehalococcoidaceae bacterium | reverse complement strand
TGTGCACGTTGGTCGCTTGTTGAAGTGGAAGAAGTTGCAGGGTGTCCAGCTCGAGAATGAGTGGATCATCGATGGCCGGTCTGTACAGGAGTACATCGACAAAAGGGGGAAGACGACAAGAAAGAAAGGAGGATCTAGCAATGATGAGGAGGTTGCAAACTAGTCGAAGGACAACTGGGAAGGGGAGTGAACTTGAGCGGACTTATGAGTCCCCTGCTCTACCGCTGAGCTACGCTGCCCTGGCGCAGTATAGCATGGCCGTTTTTTGAGTGTCAATTCTCGGCCGGGCGCAGGGAGCCATTCCCAGGTCACTTGAGCGCTGTTCCGCTCGGCTTTCCACAATTGACAGAAGCTTTGTCTCGGGCTACAATATAGTCGCAAGCCGATTTGTCGGCCAAAGCCCGGGCCAAGTCCGGGGATTGGCTGCAGTATAGGAAGGTGATGCCAGGTGGCAAATCAGGTAGGCAAAAGGTATCGCTGTCCCAAATGTGAGTCTGAGTTTATCGTCACCAGGGGTGGGGAGGGAACGCTGAGTTGCTGCGGTCAGCCTGTGCCGCTTAAGCAGTAACCAGGCCGAGTCGCCAGGCAGCAAAAGGTGGTAACCATGGCCAATGAGCTGGGAAAGAGATATCGCTGTCAGAGCTGCGGCACCGAGGTCCTGTGCACTAAAGCCGGGAACGGCTCTGCCATCTGCTGCGACCAGGCGATGGAGCCGGTTGAGCCCAGGCCTATCCCCTCGTCGGACTAACCAGTGGCGGATAGCTTCTGGGCGGAGCTTGGTTCCAACGCCCTCAGCAAGCATATAATGCGGCAGCTTTCCTCTAAGGCAGTGGTGAAGTGATAGGCCTCATCTAGCACCTGACCAACGGCGAAGCTGCCGTGACCCTGCACCGCCATAACGCGATATCGATTCAGCGCTTGAGAGATCTCACCGGTCAGCTCTCGTAATCTTGTCCCTCTCTTGACGCCTATAACCGGCACCTGGGTCTGTAAGCGGGAGCCTTCAACATCGCGGGGGAGAATCTCGCTCTCGGTCAGGGATAAGGCGATAGCGTGGGGGGGATGGGCATGAATGATGGCCAAGGCCGCGGTCTCCCGGTAAATGGCGCGGTGAATGGCCAGTTCCGTGGAGGCTAGCGGCGTGGAGCGGTCATTCTTGATGACGCCCGTTTCCACCAGGTCATGCTCGGTAAGACAGCCCAGCATGCAGCCTCGGCGGGTGATGAGAAGCCGGTCTCCTAACCTGATGCTCATGTTACCGCTATGGGAGGAGACAAGGCCCCTGGTGAAGAGATCGCGCCCCACATCTCGGAACAGAGCTAACATCGTGCTTCCCTCCCCCGCAGTTAAGTATTTCAGCCGGGCTCAGCACCAGCTTCACCGCTTTGCCGGCCTCTACTTTATAACCATCGCCGCCCAAAAATCAAGTCCAGCTTCACCCCCAAAACCCAATGCTGCTTTCCCGTGTGAAGACCTGTTACCCTAGCTGGCGAACAACGGCGATGACCTTCCCCTGAACCTCCACATTGGCCGGCTCAGCATAGATGGGCTGCATTTGGCTATTGGCCGGTTGCAGGCGAATGCGCCCCGGCTCCCGGTAGAACCTTTTGAGGGTGACCTCGCCTTCGGCCTTGAGCCAGACGGCAACCAGCTCACCATTCTCGGCTGCGGTCACATACTGCATCAGGACTATGTCGCCATCGTCGATCAAGGCATCCACCAGGGAGGTGCCCTTCACCCTCAGGGCATAGACCTTCTCCTGGCCCCGGGTCAGCTCCTGGCTCAGTTCCACAACCTCCGCGGCAGCCAGCATGCTCCAGTTATCGGGGGCAGGTACCGGGATGGGCTCGCCGGCAGCTATGCGCCCGATAACCGGCACCGGCACCAGGCGCTCCCGGCGCCGACGCCTGTCCTGAAGCTCGATGCCCCGCGATACCTCGGCGTCGCGGCGGATATAGCCCTCCCTCTCCAGTACATCCAGGTTATAATCGACCACTGAGGTGGAGCTGATCTGGCAGGCTTTGAGGATGTCTCTGATGGTGGGCGGGTAGTCCTTCTCCTCAAGGAAGTCACGGATGAAGCTAAGAATGCGCTGTTGCCTGTCGGAGAGCGTTTTCATCACCACCCCTTCATGTTTCGAACGCCTGTTCTATAACGCAGCCTAGCATCCCCAGCCCATGTTGTCAATACCCCTGCCAAGCCAAGCAGCGCCGCTTCCATGCTGCCGCCAATCCCCTAATTTATGGGGTCTCTTGGCTCTCCTTTTCCTCCCCGGCGGCGGAGAGCTGAGCCTGGGCTTGGTTGAGCTTCTTCATCAGGCGCGATTTACGGCGGGCAGCGTTACTGGGGTGGATAACCCCCTTTGCAGCCGCCTTATCCAGAACACTGATGGCCGTGGTCACCGCCTCCCGGGCAGGCTCGAGCTCGTCGCTTGATATCTGCTTCTCCGCCTTGGTGATGTAGGTCTTGACTGCGCTGCGAATCGGTTTATTGCGGGCCTGCTTTCTCAGCGATACCCGCGCTGCCTTCTGGGCTGATTTAGTAACAGGCAATCCTCCCTCCTTCCTCTGGCTTATATATTGGCCCTCTGGGGGCAGAATCGGAGCCGGCTATCACTTCACCCCCTCAAGGACACGGGCTGCGCTGATGACGCCGCGCACCGCCTCGAGCCTGGACAGGAGCCGGCTCAGCTCAGCTATGCTTCTCGTTTCCAGGATGAGGCGTATGGAGGTGGTGCCATCCTCATGCTCCCGGGAACTCACGTTGCCGATGTTCACCTTCTCTGCGGCGACCCCGGCACTGATATCGCGCAGCAGCCCCACTCGATCCCAGGCCTCGATCTGAATGGACACCGGGTAAAATTGGTCCATATGCCCCCAATCCACCCTGATCAGGCGCTCCCTCTCGTCCTCATGGGAAACATTATGGCAATCCTTGCGATGTATGATTACTCCCCGGCCGCGCGTGATATAGCCTACGATCTCATCACCGGGCATGGGATGACAGCACTGGGCCCGGTGGGTAAGCAGGTCGCCAACCCCCAATACCTTGATGCCCGCGGGCATGGTCACTGGCTGCGGGCCGCTTTCCGCCACCACCCGGGGCTCTTCCTCCTGCACCGCCAGTTTGAGCGCGATCTGGTGAGGGCTGATGCCGCCATAGCCGACGGCGGCGAAGAAATCCTCCAGGCTCTCATACCTGAAAAGGGGGGCCAGTTTCTCCTGGTCACGAAGGCTTATCCCCAGACGCCTCATCTCTTTCTCCAGGAGCTGCTTGCCCCGCTCGATATTTTCCGTTCGCTCCTGCCTCTTGAACCACTGCCGGATCTTCTCTCTGGCATGGGAGCTGTTAACGTATCCCAAGTGTGGGTTGAGCCAATCGCGGCTGGGGCCTTTGTCCCCTTTGGAGGACAGGATCTCCACAGTATCGCCATTGCGCAGCTGGTAGTCCAGCGCCACCAGCCTGCCGTTGACCTTGGCCCCGATACAGCGGTGCCCCAGATCGGTGTGAATGCGATAGGCGAAATCAAGGGGGGTTGCACCCAGGGGCAGGTCCTTTATCTCGCCTTTGGGCGTAAACACGAAGACTTGGTCAATGAAGATATCGGTCTTAACCGATTCCAGGAACTCCTCAGCGCCGCTGAGCTCCCGGTGCCACTCAATGAGCTGGCGCAGCCAGCCGACCTTCTCCTCAAAGCGCCTATCTTTCTTTTTCTTGGGCCCCTCTTTATAGCGCCAGTGAGCGGCTATCCCGTATTCGGCGAAGCGATGCATCTCATGGGTTCTAATCTGTATCTCCAGGGGGGTAGTGCCCTGATACATCACCGTGGTATGCAGGGACTGATAACCATTTGGCTTGGGATTAGCGATGAAGTCATCGAATTCGCTGGAGAGGGGATGCCACAGGCTGTGAATAACCCCTAAGACGCTGTAGCAATCGGTCACCCCATCGACCAGCACCCGGAGGGCGAGGAGGTCGTGGATGTCATCGAAGCGCTTGTCCTGGGAAGTATACCTCTGCATCTTCTGATATATGCTGTAAATGTGCTTCGGCCTGCCCACTACCTCAGCTTTCAGCCTCGCCTTCTTGAGCTCCACCCTCAGCAGGCCGGTAACCAGGTCTATGAAGCTCTCCCGCTGGACACGGCGAGCAGCCAGGAGGCGAGCAAGCTGGCGATATCGCTGCGGCTCCAGATAGCGAAAGGCTGAGTCCTCCAACTGCCACTTCAGTTCCCAGATCCCCAGGCGATGCGCCAGCGGGGCATATATCTCCATGGTCTCCTGAGCGATGCTGCGCCGTTTTGGGGGGGGCATCGCCTCTAGGGTGTGCATATTGTGGAGCCTGTCGGCCAGCTTGATGAACACCACCCGCAGGTCTTCGGCCATAGCTACCAGCATCTTCCTCAGGTTCTCTGCTTGGTATTCCCTGGCCTCGGTCTTTTGCCGCGTGCCCCCCTCTTCGAGGGCCGGCCACGAGATCTTACTCAGCTTGGTTGTGCCATCAACCAGCTTGCTTACCTCAGCGCCAAACCTGGCCTCGATCTGGCTCAAAGGCACCTGGCAGTCCTCGGGGACATCATGGAGCAGGGCGGCAACGACGGCCTCGGCATCGAGCTGAAGGTCGGCAACGTTCATGGCGGTTGCCAGCGGGTGCTCCATGTAGGGCTCGCCGGACCGGCGCGTCTGCCCCTGATGTGCCTCCAGGGCGAATTCGTAGGCATCCTCAATCGAGGCCACAGTCTCGCTGGGCAGATACTCCTGGGTCTTGTCAATAAGCTCCCTGATCCCCATTTCCCCTCGATAGACGGTTCCTCGATTTCGAGTATAGCGCAATAAGAGCGTTTCCGCAAATCGGGTCTCCTTTACAAATCCTCCGCCAATACTGTATTCTAGCCTAAAGCGGCTGGAGAGGAGGCCTCTTTGTATCAAGCGCCACGCGGTACCAAGGACATCCTGCCCCAGGAGCAGGCGTACTGGAGGTATGTGGAGGCCAAGGCAAGCGCCATCTGCCAGCTCTGTGGCTATGAGCGGATCGATACCCCCGCCTTTGAGGATGCCGGTCTATTTACGCGCAGTGTGGGCCAGGGGACGGATATAGTGGACAAGGAGATGTATACTTTCCAGGATCGCGGGGGGGGCAAAATGGCGCTGACACCCGAGGGCACCGCCCCCGTGTGCCGTGCCTATATCGAGCACGGACTCTCCAATAAGCCCCAACCGGTAAGGCTCTACTACCTGACCTCCATTTTCAGGTACGGGCGACCTCAGGCGGGACGATACCGGCAGCACTATCAATTCGGCCTCGAGGCCATAGGCGATGCCGACCCCGCCCTCGACGCCGAGGTCATCGATATGGCCCGGCAGTTCTACCTCTCCCTGGGGCTGGAGGGGTTTTCCCTCCAGCTCAACAGCATCGGCTGTAAGATCTGCCGCCCCGCCTATCTCGACAGCCTGACCTCATACTACGCCGACCGCACTTCCCACCTGTGCCCCGACTGCAGGAGAAGGCTGGAGAGGAATCCCTTGAGGTTGCTGGACTGCAAGAGGCCCTCCTGCCAGGAGGTGGCTGAGGCCACCCCCAGAAGCATCGACCACCTCTGCTCAGGGTGTGAGCGCCACTGGCAGAGATTGAAGGCATACCTCGCTCTCCTGGACCTCCCCCATGAAGTGAACCACCGGCTGGTGCGGGGGCTGGATTACTATACCAGGACGGTGTTCGAGGTTCAGATCGGGGAGGGGGCGCAGAGCGCCCTGGGCGGCGGCGGACGCTACGATGACCTCATCGAGGAGCTGGGGGGGAAACCCACCCCGGCTATCGGCTTTGCCGCCGGGATGGAGCGGATCATCCTGAACCTGAAAAAGCAGGGCGTTCCGGTCCCGGCGCTATCCCAACCCGAGGTCTTCGTCGCTTATGCGGGCGATAAAGCCAAAGAGGCGGCGATAAAGCTGATGGCCGGGCTCAGGCAGGCTGAGATGGCGACGATCGCAGCCCTGGGCGATAAGAGCCTGAAGGCGCAGTTGAGGCAGGCCAACGCGTTGGGTGTGGGCCGGGTGGTGATCGTCGGCGAGGAGGAGGCGGCCAGGGACACTGTGGTGCTGCGGGATATGGCAAGCGGCCAGCAGCGCGAGGTCCCATCCCGGAGCCTGGTGGCGGAGTTGAAAAGCGTCAGCCTTTGAGAAACAGGCGGGGCATGATATAATACCTGTGGCCCCCCACGCTTGCCGGGGGTTTTTCTACGCGGTGGACCATACTGGAGAGCCATGCTGGAGAGATTGAAGATCGTAGAGGAGCGCTACGACGAGCTGGACCGCCTCCTGGGGCAGCCCGAGGTGGTCTCCGACCGGCAGCAGCTGCAGGCCCTGGGCAAGGAGCGGGCCGGGATCGAAGACCTGGTAGCCAAATATAGGGAATATAGGTCGGTCTCGCACAGCCTTGAGGAGACCAGGGCAATGCTGGACTCCGGCCTGGAGCCGGAGATGCTCACTTTGGTGAAAGGGGAAATTGAGAGCCTGAAGTCGCACCAGGAAGACCTCCTTCAGCAGCTCAACCTGGCTCTCCTGCCCCGGGATGCCAATGATAAAAAGGACGTCATTGTGGAGATCCGCGCCGGAGCCGGTGGCAATGAGGCCGGGCTCTTTGCCGCCGACCTATTCCGCATGTATGCCCGCTACGCCCAGGGCAAGGGCTGGGAGGTAGAGGTTATCGACAGCAACGAGAGCAATGTCGGGGGCTTTAAGGAGATCATCTTTGAGGTCAAGGGCAAGGGTGCCTACAGTCGGCTGAAGTATGAGCGTGGGGTGCACCGGGTGCAGAGGG
>JAUVWM010000019.1 GCA_030604105.1 Dehalococcoidaceae bacterium | reverse complement strand
GGTCAGATGGAAGGTACCCCCTATGGTGATCCACTTCTCCTCCTCCCCCGGCGTCTTATCCTCGTCATCGTCGCCGCAGGCGGCGGCCAGCAGGGGCAGGGCCACCAGCAGCAGGGCCAGCAGGCAGAACATCGCCGACCGGGCTTTGCCTCTCAACATGATCGGCACCTCCTCTCCTTCATTTAGCGGTATCCTATGGGTAAGGACAGATTGCCTTAGGCACCGGACTACTTAGGAGCGTGACTATCACGCTAACGAGGAGCCGACCCTGAGATCGGCTGCTATCTGAAAAACAGACTATGTGGAATCTGTGCCCAGAGCTTGGTGTGTAAAAATCTACTACAGTATCCGTCGATTGTCAATAGGGGCGACGGCACGTTTCGACCCAACCGCTCCTGCAGGGCAGCGGCCAAGGCCGACCGGGCATTGACAGGCTACCGCTTTGTGCCTAAAATGTACCTCGGATAACGAGGCACTCTTTCCGGAGGCGGCGTGACCGCGGTGTTCCTGGTCATCGGCATAGTAGCCATAGGCTATCTCCTGGGCAGTATCCCCACTGCCTGGATAATGATGCGCCTTTTCAAACATCAGGACCTTCGCCAGCTGGGCACCGGCAATGTCACCTCCACCGCCGTCATCATCCACGCCGGGAAACTGCCCGGCACCCTGTCCCTCCTCGGCGAGATCCTCAAGACCTTCCTCGCTCTATTTATAGCCTACCTGCTGGTCGACGAGCTGTGGGCCTACCTGCTGATGCTTGTCTGCGCCGCGGTGGGCGAGATCTGGAGCATCTGGCTGGAGGGGGCCGGGGGCAGAGGGCAGGCCATCTTTGTCACCGGTTTTCTGGTGCTGTCTCCCGTTCCCTTTATGCTGGCGGGGCTATGTTTTCTCCTCGTTTTTTTCACTACCAAACGTCTTCACCTGAGCAACCAGGTATTCCACTGGGTTGCCCCGATGATGTTGATGCTGGCTAACTTTTTCAACCCGGCGATGTTCGGCCTGGGAAGGCATTCCTGGGGCTATGCCCTGGCCGGCGCGGCCTTCTGCGCCCTGTTCTTCATAAAGCACCGGCCGGAGACCGACGATATAATACAGTCGCAAGCCTGGGGAACATATAGCCGGTAAAGCCAAGGAGATCTATGTTATATCAAGCCATAATCGCCCTCTGTCTGGCCATATTCATGGTCAACCTTATCCTGAATCTGAGGGCCCTGCACAAGCTGGGCGATGAAAAGGGAGAGTTGCCTCGGCCCCTGCCTCTGATCTCCATCCTTGTCCCGGCCCGAGACGAGGAGTGGGATATAGTGACCTGCCTCGAGTCCTTGCGCAGGCAGGATTACCCCAACTACGAGATCCTGGTCCTGGACGATAGCTCCAGCGATAACACGGCGGCCGTGGTGGAGCAGATAGCCGCTGCGGACCCCAGGGTCAGGCTGCTGCGCGGCAGGCCCCTGCCCCAGGGGTGGACGGGAAAGGCCTTCGCCTGCCACCAGCTTGCCTCCCAGGCCAGGGGTTCCTGGTTGCTCTTTACCGACGCCGACACTGTACATGCGCCGGCGATGCTGCGCAGTGCCCTGGCTTATGCCCACGATAACAGGCTGGCCCTGCTCTCCGGTTTTCCCCTGCAGCACACCGTCTCTCTCTCCCAGAGAGTCGTTATCCCCGTTATGTACTTCATCATTTTCAGCTGGTTCCCCCTGTGGTGGCTGCAAGGCTCCGCAAAGCCCAGGCCTGGCTTCACCAATGGGCAGTTTCTCCTCGTCTCCGCCCACGACTACCGTGAGATAGGCGGCCACGAGGCTGTAAAATCACGCATACTGGAGGATCTGTGGCTGGGACTGGAGATGGCACGTCACGGCAAGCGGCAGGGGGGCGCTGACCTTTCCCAGATGGTCGCTTGCCGGATGTACGAGGACCTGGGCGACCTGTGGGAGGGTTTTACCAAGTGGACCTATTCCGTAGGCTCCCTCTCTCCCTGGATGCTGGGCCTGCTGATGGTGGGGGGATTCAGCTTCATTGTCCTTCCCTTCCTCCTGGTGGCCTGGCATTTTCTGGCGATGCCCGCCGACTACGCCTGGTTCGTGCTCATCAGCGTCCAACTTGCGGTCGTCATACTGATGCGCAGCCTGATTGACCATCGCTTTGGCCACTCCAGGCTTTACTCCCTGTCGCATCCCGTGGGCATCTCCTTTATGTTGGTCTCCTGCGTTTATGCGGCCATCCAGCGCGTCACCGGTGCCGGGGTGCGCTGGAAACAACGGCTCTACACACCTGAGTCGGGGATAGAGTAGGGGTCGCGGTCACCCGGAGAGCGGTGGCTTTCATATGAGGAGGCCGGGGTATGACGTCCATCCCCGGCCTCTCATCGGAAAGGAGTTGGAAGGAAAAGATGGCTGCACCTGAGGCAGTTCTGTCAACTCGCTTCGTGCGCTTCTCGTTTTCTCCGCTTCATTCGCTGTGCCCCAGGCGCAACCCTCTTGGCCTAGCCTACACCTTCCTTCGGCTTTAGGAAACGTGGTTAGCCTCCAGTTCGGTGCGGGGCATGCCCTGAAGTTGCCTGGGGTTTAATCCGGGGGCAACAGGCCAGGTTACTGGGGGTTTACCCTCGGAGATGGCGCGCCTGCTCCCCGGGCCGGACTATGCCCGGTTCCATAAAAAGTAGAGGGCGTTTGAGAAAACGCCCTCTACGCTCCGGTCTTCTTTTTTCTCTCGAACCCCGCTCCTTTTCGATGTTCACACCGAATGGGGCCTCTAGCTCGCTAGAGTGGCCTCTTTTCTATTCGAGCCGAGTTCGAGGTCGGCCCGCCCTGCCCGGCGGAGGCAGGGCCTTACCAGTCAACCTGCCATACTCCATACCGTACGTGAAGCCTCATCAAGCACCTCCTCTTGCAGACTCGGCACCGTTCCGGCTCCGTACCCGTACTTTACCACAATCAGCTTCTTCTGTCAAGGCTGTGGGCCCGTTCATATGAGAAACGGGCCTATAGGCTCAGGGACTGAGCTGGCGATATAGTGATATAATGGGAGCGGCGGAGAGCTATGAGGCCAGTGGAGAAGAAAACAACCCTCGAAGTCCACCTGCAACCCGGCGCCAAGAGCAATGGGATAGCGGGCCTCAGGGACGGCGTCCTACAGGTAAGGGTGACGGCGCTGCCCCACAAAGGCCAAGCCAACCAGGGGCTGCTGGCTCTCATGGCTCAGGCGCTGGCGGTACCCAGGAATGACCTGGCTCTTGTACGGGGCTACGCCAGCCGACACAAGCTTATAGCCATAAAGGGCCTAAGCCCCCAGGAGCTGAAAGAGAGGCTGGCCCAAGCCTTGCCCGGAAAGGAGCTATGCCAAAGTTGAGGCCGGTGGCAGAAGAGCTGGACCTGCATCGCCTGACCGTCGACGAGGCTATCTTCCGGATGGAGGGATTCCTGCACGCTGCCTTCCGGGCCGGGCTGCGTCGGATATGGCTGGTTCACGGCAAGGGCACGGGGGCACTGCGCCGGGAGGTGGGCCGCTATCTTTCCGGCCATCCCCTGGTCAAGTCCTATGGCCCCGCCGATAGCCGCCACGGCGGGATAGGGGCTACCCAGGTGGAGCTGAGCGACTGGTAATGACGGTGTGGCCGACCACCATTGAAAATAAGGTGCCCGCCACCCTTGACAAGGCTTGACTGCGTACTTACACTCTCAAAGGTAAGGGAGGGAAAAGAGATGACACTACCCTTGGAAGACATAAATATCCTGGATATGACGCGCCTGGCGCCGGGACCCTACTGCACTATGATCCTGGCCGACCTGGGGGCCGATGTGCTCAAGATCGAGGAGCCGGGCGGGCCGGTAGGGCGCCGCGCCGAGCAGGGCCAGGGGGCGGCGGACATGCCGAACCTGCTCGACCGCCACTCGCCCTATAACGCCCTCAACCGCAACAAGCGAAGCATCGCCCTCAACCTCAAGGCCGATGAGGCACGCCAGATCTTCTACAGGCTGGTGGGAAAGGCCGATGTGGTGGTGGAGGAGTTCAGGCCGGGGGTGGCTAAAAGGTTGGGGGTGGACTACGAGACCCTCAAAAAGCTCAACCCCAGGCTGATCTACTGCTCTATCACCGGCTACGGCCAGGATGGCCCCTATAGCCAGCTGGTGGGACACGATATCAACTATATCTCGACCGGCGGAGCGCTGGGCATCATCGGGGAGAAGGACGGCGCCCCGGTGATACCACATAACCTCCTGGGCGACTTCGCCGGGGGAGGCATGCACGGTGCCATCGGCATTCTGACTGCCCTGGTGGCCCGGGAGAAGACGGGGCGGGGTCAGGCGGTGGACATATCCATGACCGACGGCGTGGTCTCGCTCATGGCCCAGTTCCTGTCCACTCACTTCGCCACCAAAGAGGTGCCGCCCAGAGGAGATACCTATCTCTCAGGGGCTGCCCCGCACTACAATGTCTATAAGACCAAGGACGGGAAGTACCTCAGCCTGGGCTCCCTGGAGCCCTGGTTCTATGCCAACCTGTGCCGGGCAATTGGCAGGGAGGACTTCATCCCCTACGCCAACGATGAGGGCCAGAAGCGACAGGAGATACTCTCTTATTTCAGGGAGCACTTCCTGACCAAGACCAGGGATGAGTGGTTTGACTACCTTCGCCAATGGGATATATGTGTGAGCAGGGTTTTGACCGTGGATGAGCTGGCCTCCGACCCCCAGATTGTGGCCCGGCAGATGATCGTGGAGGTGGACGACCCCAGAGCCGGCAAGGTGAAACAGGCTGGCATCTTGGTGAAGCTGTCCGAGACGCCGGGGAGTATTCGCAGCCTGTCGCCCGCCAGCGGCCAGCACACGGATGAGGTGCTGCAGGGGTTGGGCTATGCCCGGGAAGAGATCGACAGGCTGAGAGGGGCCGGGGCCATCCGGTAGCATCCATCGATATGGCCCGCAGGCCATCTGCGCGCCGGGGTCACTGCTGTCGCCGGCCCGGCCGGCTTGCTAGATGACGTTCTCCTGCTTGAGCCTGGTAAGCTCCTCCCTCTCAAGTCCAAGGAGCCCGCAGTATATCTCCTCATTGTGCTCCCCCAGCGCAGGGGCACAGGTCTCCACCCTGCCCGGGGACTGGGAGAGCCTTATGGCCACGCCGGGAATGGGTATCTTGCCCACGCCGGGCTGATCGACCTCGACCAGCATCTGCCTTGCCGCGATCTGCCTATCCTCAACAGCCTCAGCTATGGTGTTCACCGGGCCGCAGGGCAGCCTCGCCCCCTCAAGCTGGCGTATTGCCTCCTCCATCGTCCTCTGCCCCATCCACTCGGCAACAAACGGGGTGATCTGGTCCCGGTTCAGGTAGCGCGCCATGTCATCCTTGAACCTCGGGTCGTCTATGAGCTCCTCCCTCTCTATTGCCCGGCAAAACCGCCGCCACAGCCCCCGACCGACGATGCTTATCATCACCCAGCCATCCCTGGCCTTGAAGCAATCGGTGAAATTGTAGAAGCTGCTGTTGCCGATCTGCTGGCGAACCTCCCCCAGAACCCTGTACTCAGCGGCAACCCCGGTGCCGGCCACAAAGCCGAAGGCGACATCGAGCATGGAGATGTCAACCAGCTGGCCGATTCCGGTCCGCTCCCGGTGAAAGAGGGCAAACATGGCGCCCAGCGCGGCGGAGAGCCCGGAGCTGAAGTCTACATATGGGACCGAGGCCCTTGTCGGCGGGCTGCCGGGGAATCCGCCGTAGCTCATTGCCCCCGACATCGCCTGGGCTATGGAGTCAAAACATGTCTTCCCGGCGCTGGGCCCCTCTTGGCCGAAGCCCGTGATGATAACCCCGATGATAGACGGGTTGATGGCCTTTAGCGAGTCGTAGTGAAGTATCTTCGCCTCCTCGGCGGTGGGGGTGAAATTATGGAGCACAATGTCGGCACGCCTTACAAGCTCGCTGAGGATCTGCCTACCCCTCTCGGTCCTTATGTTAAGTGTAAGGCTCTTCTTGTTCCGGGGGAGGGCTATGGCATAGGCCATCGCCTGCCCATCGGGGGTAAAGGGCCCGAGATTTCTATCATCCTCTCCACCGGGCCTCTCCACCCTTATGACCTCAGCCCCCATATCAGCCAGCAACATCCCGCAATACGGGCCGCTTATATAGCGGGAGAAATCCAGTACCCTTATTCCATCCAGGACCTTGGCCATCACCCTCCTTCGCCCGTCCCGCAGTCGATATTATAGCCAAAAGTGCCCCGCGAAGGCAAATGCAGGCCGAGCCCTGGAGATGGTGCCCCCAACCTTGACAGATCATGGCATACCTGCTATCGTCGCCCAGAGGTTTGCTTGTCGTGAACCAGATTCTCGCCGCGCTGACAAGACAGGCGGTGGCGACGTTGCCGGTGCCAACCTCTCCGCACGTCCTCAAGGAGCGGTGACGCCTGGCGGGTAGGCTACGATTACGCGGAAGGGAAAGAAGTGATGTTTGACAACCTATTTAGGCCCGGTAGAATCGGCACCCTGGAGGTCAAGAATAGAATAGTCAAGCCCGGGCAGCACATGCTGACGGCCGAAGAGAAGGGCTACGTCTCACCGCTGCAGATGAGGCTATATACCGAGTGGGCCCGGGGGGGGACGGGCCTGATAATCGTGGAGATGGCGGCCATCGATTTCAAAGGCAGCGTGGAGCTCCCACTTCAGATAATGGCTGCCAGCGATGACTTTATCCCCGGGCTGACCGAGCTGGCCCGGGCCATCAGGGAGAGCGGCGCCAGCCCCGCCCTGCAAATAAGCCACGGCGGTGGAGTCAAACTGGAGCCGCCCGCGTATGCGCCTTCAGCCATGCGCTATGAGAGCTCGGTGGGCGTAATGGATGCCCAGGAGCTTACCATCCCCGAGATCGAGGAGATAATAGAGGCCTACGGTCAAGCAGCGGCCAGGGTCAAGCGAGCCGGCTTCGACATGGTCGAGATCCATATGGCCCACGGCTATCTGCCGGCTGAATTCGTCTCCCGGCGCACAAATTTGCGCACCGACCGCTACGGGGGCAGCATTGAGAACCGGCTCAGGTTCCCGCTCCAGGTCCTGGAGTGCGTGCGCAGCCATGTGGGCAAGGACTTCCCCATCAGCTGCCGGATAAGCGGCACGGAATATGAGGAGAACGGCATAACTTTGGTCGATTCTATCCAGCTTGCCCGGGCACTGGAGAGCGGCGGCGTGGACGTGCTCAATGTATCGGCGTGTGGCGCATCGAACCACTACAAGACAGTCATCCTCCATTACTTCGCCCGGGCCTACAATGTCTATCTGGCTGAGGCCATGAAAAAATCGGGCGGCATCAAGGTGCCTGTGATCTGTAGTGGAGGGATCACTACCCCGGAGCTGGCGGAGGAGATACTGGCCGCCGGCAAGGCCGACTTTATTGCCATAGGCAGGCCTCTGTGGGCTGACCCCGAATGGCCCAAGAAGGCCCAGGAGGGAAGGAGCCAGGAGATCCGCCCCTGCACCAGGGGTGGCGTCTCCTGCGTTGGTCCTGCCGGTATGCTACATGGGGGGTCGCACTGCTCGGTGAACCCCGAGTTCCGCCTTGAGTACGAGCAGACGCTGGAGCCGGTGGCCAAGCCCAGGAACGTCGCCGTCCTGGGAGGCGGGCTAGGCGGGCTCGAAGCCGCCAGGGTAGCCGCCATAAAGGGCCATAAGGTGACGCTCTACGAGAAGAGGGACGTCCTGGGGGGTAATGCCGTCGAGGATTCCGTTCCCCAGTTCAAGGCGGAGAAGCGGCGCCTGCTGAGCTATTTCGAGCACGAGCTCAATAGATTAGGGGTCACCCTCAAGCACCAGGAGGCCACAGCCGAGACCGTCGAGAAGGGCGGGTTCGATACCGTGATCGCGGCTACCGGGAGCAAGCGAGCCCTGCCCAAGGTCCGCGGGGCAGACAAGAGCCTCGTTATCGATATGGTGGAGGCCCTCCAGGGTAAGATGAAGGGCGAAAACGTGGTCATAGCGGCCACAGACTACGAGACCCGCTGCGTCGATGTCGCCCTGTATGCCACCGAGCAGGACAAGAAAGCCACCCTGCTCTTCACCCAGGAGACGAGCGAAGGGCTGGCGGAGGCTTTAGGCAAAGAGAGCCCGATGACCTCGCAGTCCATTATGGAACTGCTGCCCCAAAACCCGAACATCGACGTGCATCTGGGCGTGAAGCTTCTGGAAATAACCGACCGGGGCGTGGTCATCGACGAGAAGGGCAAGAAGCAGACCATCGCCGCCGATACCGTGGTCCTGGCCCCTGAGTTTTCGCCCAATGACGACCTGGCCAATGCGCTGGAGAAGCGAGGCCTCGAGGTGCATAAGGTCGGTGATTGCGTGGAACCCATGCGGTTCTTCCGCGACGCGATCCACGAGGGTCACCTGGCAGCCAGACAGCTCTAGGCGGCTCGTAAAGGTGCCCATTTCGGGGAAGCTGGCCCCCTCAGCGGATGATCTCTATCTTGTGCAGGGTACGCCGCCCCCGGCCCCGGTGAGTGACCCGAGCCATGCGGACCCGGCTCAGGTCCGCCGAGGTGGTGATGTGTCTCTGTGCCAGCCTTCCCAGGGGCTGAGCGGCCACTACGGCCGATACAGCTGCCAGCACGGCGTGGGGTAGCCGCCTCAGCCGATTCTTGCTCCCCACCACCGCCAGGACTGAAATACCGGCCAGAAGTCCGGCCACCACCAGGTTGGTGCCACACATGGATGAGACCGCCAGCTCCGCCTCGCCTCGCTGTAAGCGGCTCAAGCCCTCGCTCACCGCCTCCTCCACAGCCTGGGTGGGAATATCGCCGTAAATGACGAAGCCGCCGGGAGTGGCCTGCCCAATGAGCCTGGTCCCCATCCCCAGCCGCTTCACCAGAAGGGCGATGGTGGCATGCTCTAAGGCGTGATTCTGGCGCAGTGCGCTGGCAAATTTAAGGCTCATGTTCGCCTCCAGATACAGACTAGGCCTCAGGCAACGAGCGCTTCAGATGCCGATATACGTAGAAGCCGACAGCGGCCACTATCACCACGATGATCACGATGTCAAAGGGGCGCATCGCCGACCGAAGCCGCTCCCAGTTGTCCCCCAGCAGGTAACCTCCATAGGCCAGCCCCACGCACCAGGGGAAGGAGCCCAGGAAGGAATAGAGCAAGAACTTGGGGAAGTTCATCCGGGCTGCGCCCGCGGGAAGGCTGATGAAGGTGCGCACCACGGGCAGCAACCGGGAGTAAAAAGCCGCCCTCTGGCCATACTTGCCGAACCACCGCTCGGCGCGATCGAGATCGTGACGAGAGATAAGGACGTATCTGCCATATCGATAGAGAATGGCGCGCCCCCCCTTGATCCCAACCCAGTAGGCCACGGCCGAGCCTAAGGCGCAGCCCAGGGCGCCATAGAAGCCCGCCAGCAAGACATAATGGACACCTAAGCCCTGCTCCCTGATCAGCATCCAGCCGGCTAAAGGCATTATAATCTCGCTGGGAAGGGGAATAGAAGCGCTCTCCACCGCCATCAGGGCCACCACGCCAGGCCAGCCCATCGCCTCATAGGCATTGCGGATAAAGGACAGTATCTCCTGCTCCAGTTGCTCCATAAGCTCGGTAAGTGTAACGGATAGCCGAGCCGCAGTCAAGCCTAACTGAAACGACAAAATGTCTCGCCGCGGCCCGAGATCGCGTGGCCGATCGGTGAAAGACTCTCGGCCTGGGAGCGACTTTTGCCACCGAATATGGTAGAATTCCCGTAGCTTTCCTTATGGCAAACCTGGATCCTATCCTCAATGCCTTTGGGCCGGTTGACAGATGATTGTATTTTTCTGGGGCCTTCTCGGCCTCGCCGTGGGCAGCTTTCTGAACGTGATCATCGATCGCGTGCCCCGTGATCAGTCCATAGTCAACATCCCTTCCCACTGCGAGGTTTGCCAGCACCCCCTGGCTCCTCAGGAGCTGGTGCCGGTATTCAGCTACCTCTGGCTGCGAGGCCGCTGCCGCCACTGCGCCGCTGCCATCACGCGCCGATTGCCTGCAGTGGAGCTGGCCACAGGGTTCCTCTTCGCCTTCCTGTGGAACCACTACGGCCTGAGCTCGGAGCTGCCTATTTCCCTGCTCTACTCCTGCCTGTTTCTGGTCATCTTCGTCATCGACCTGGAGCAGGGCATCATTCCCAACAAGATCGTCTACCCGATGCTGGCCATATCGCTGGCCCTTTCCCCCTTCTGGCCGGACCTGGGGATATTGAGTGCGCTTCTGGGCGGCATCATCGGCTTTTCCCTGATGCTGATACCCTACCTGTTTGCCCGGGGGGGATTCGGGGCCGGAGATGTAAAGCTGGCCGCTGTGTTGGGGACAGTCAGCGGCTCTCCCCTGGTTATCGTGGCTCTGCTTATGGGCATCGTGGGCGGAGGCATAATGGCCAGCCTGCTGCTCATCATCCGGCTCAGAAAGAGAAAGGAGACCATACCCTTCGGTCCCTTCCTCGCCACCTCGGCTGTCATTACCCTGATCTGGGGCCAGCCCATCTGGGACTGGTATCTGGACCTGTTCTAAGCCCCCTTGGCCCGGCCTCGCCGACGGCCTGCTCCCGGCGGACTAGGGGAGGCCTTTGCCGGCTGCAAGGTCTCCGCCAGCACCTCGTCGATGCGCTCAACAAAGGCAAACTCGAGCTTATCCTTGACATGCCGGGGCACATCTTCCAGGTCCCTCTCGTTATCCCTGGGCAGGATCAGCCTCTTGATCCCGGCACGATGGGCGGCGAGCACCTTCTCCTTGATGCCGCCTACAGGCAGTATCTTGCCCCGCAGCGTGATCTCACCGGTCATCCCTGTCTCTCTGCTCACCGGCCGCCCGGTGAGCGCGGATACCAGGGCCACCGCCATGGTAATGCCGGCGGAAGGACCATCCTTGGGAACGGCGCCAGCGGGAACATGGATGTGAACGTCGTTCTTGGCATAGAAGTCCCCCTCAGCGCCCAGAGATGCAGCCCGGGAGCGAGCATAGGTAAGCGCCGCCCGGGCCGACTCCTGCATTATGTCACCCAGGTGGCCGGTGAGGGTGAGGTTCCCCTTGCCGGGCACCAGGATAGCCTCCACGAAAAGCACATCGCCGCCACTCTGGGTCCAGGCCAGCCCGGTGGCCACTCCAACCTCATCGGCCTTCTCAGCCAGCTCATACCTGAATCTGCGATGCCCCAGGAAACCTTCAAGGCTATCGGTGGTGACCTTGGTTGACCGCTTGGCCCCCTGAGCCACCTGCCGGGCTATCTTGCGGCAAATGGTGCCGATCTCACGCTCCAGGTTTCTCAAGCCCGCCTCCCTGGTGTAGTCTCTGACTATGGCCAGGATGGCATCGTCGCCGATCTTAAGCATCTTGCGGGACAGGCCATGCGCCTTGAGCTGCCTGGGAATGAGGAACTTCTCGGCGATGTGAAGCTTCTCTATCTCCGTATAGCCGGGGAGCTCCAGGACCTCCATCCTGTCCCGCAGGGCCGGGGGGATGGGATCGACCAGGTTGGCCGTGGTGATGAACATCACCTTCGACAGATCGAAAGGAACCTCGAGGTAATGGTCGCTAAAAGCGCAGTTCTGCTCAGGGTCCAGGACCTCAAGCAGTGCCGCCGACGGGTCGCCCCGGAAATCCAACCCTATTTTGTCGACCTCATCGAGCATGAAAACGGGATTGTTGGAGCCAGCGCGGCGGATTCCCTGGATTATCCTCCCCGGCAGGGCACCAACGTAAGTTCGCCGGTGCCCGCGAATCTCGGCCTCGTCCCTGATGCCGCCCAGGGACAGGCGGATGAAGCTGCGCCCCAGGGCCCGGGCAATGGACTGCCCCACCGAGGTCTTCCCCGTCCCCGGAGGCCCCGCAAGGCACAGGATGGGCCCCCTCATGTCCGCCTTGAGCCTCCGCACCGCCAGATAATCGAGAATCCTCTCCTTCACCTTCTCTAGATCGTAATGGTCCTCGTCGAGGATGCGCTGGGCCTGGGCGACATCGAGATTGTCCTCGGTGCCTCTGGCCCAGGGAAGGGCGGTAAGCCAATCGAGGTAGGTCCGCGCCGTGGAATACTCCGCAGCTTGCGGAGGCATCTTGGCCCGGCGATCAAGCTCCCGCTCAGCTTCCTTTCGCGCCTCGGCGGGGAGAGCGGCCTCCTCGATCTTCGCCCTAAGCTCGTTGACCTCCACGGTGCGCTCATCGACCTCGCCCAGCTCCTTCTGTATGGCTTTGAGCTGCTCCCTGAGTAAAAACTCCCTCTGGGCTTTGTCCACCTCGGTCCTGACCTGGGACTGGATCTTGCCCCGCAACTCCAATATCTCCAGCTCCCTGTTGATAAATAAGGTGAGCTTCTCCATGCGCTCCCGGACATCCAGCGTCTCCAGTATCTCCTGGCTTTCCTCCAGGCTGAGGTTGACGTGGGCGGCGACAAGGTCGGCGAGGCTGCCCGGATCGGGCAGGTTCATGGCAGCCACGGCCAGCTCATCGGGCAGGTTGGGAGCTAAAGCAACTACCTTCTGGAAAAGGGACACGATATTTCTCATCAAGGCCTCAAGCTCGGGGGTCCTCTCCACCGTAACCTCAACTCGCTCAACCCTTCCCCTGAGATAGGGCTCAACCTGCACCAGCTCCGCCAGCCTTACCCGGGAAATGCCTTGCAGGAAAGCGCGAATTGAGCCGTCAGGCATCTTCAGCATCTTGGCAATGCTGGCTGCCGTGCCCATGCCATAGAGATTGGCCGGCGGTGGCTCCTCCACACCCTGGCGCTGGGCGAACAGGCCCACGATCTTGTCTCCAGTGGCGGCCTCGTCCACCAGCTTGATCGTCTTCTCATCGTTCGCGGCCAGAGGAACGATCATGGAGGGATAGACTACGCTCTCCCCGCTGGGGATGATGGGAAGCTCATCGGGGATGGAGACCGAGGTCTGCTTCTGCCCTGGCTTTTCAATAGATGGTAGCACAGTTTGACCCCTTACCAGCTAGCCGGTCTTGATCCTGACCATGAGGGTTCGCTCCCCTCTAGCTTTGGGCAGGACAACCTCAACAAGGCCATCCTCATAAGAGGCCCGGCTGTTTGCGGCATCCACAGCCGTAGGCAGGACGATGGTCCTCTCAAAAAGGCCGCTGGCGATCTCC
>JAUVWM010000015.1 GCA_030604105.1 Dehalococcoidaceae bacterium | reverse complement strand
GGGGGCTACCCGCTGGCACGCCCTCGGCCATCACTGGCACGGTGATAGAGCCCCCGGGCAGTATAGCTGCGGAACCTACCCGCACTGCTGGTGTGGCGGCAGACGTGGGCGTAGGTGTGGGCGTAGGCGTAGGCGTAGGCGTGGGCGTAGGCGTAGGCGTAGGCGTAGGCGTGGGTGTGGGCGTGGGTGTGACTGTGGGCGTTGGAGTGACCTCTTCCTCCTCGTCATCCCCGCCGCAGGCAGCTGTCAACAGAGCTAGGGACAGGGCCAGGATTATCAGGATGGCGAGCCACTTCTTCATGGTTTGCATCCCCCTTAACGTGTGTTCTACCGTGCTCACAAGGTGACCTTGTGGCATCTTTGGCCTCATCATAGATGATCGATCACTTTGCGTCAATATACTTGTAGGTCACATTCTTGTCGGGTGCTTGCCGTTTCAGGGTGGCTATTCCCACAGGGCTTGCGGTGATATAATTGGATATAAGGCAGGTGTATTGCGTCCACGTGAGGAAGGGGGCCGGAGATCGGTGGACCTGAGGGGCCGCAGCATAGAGGTTATGTATGCCACTCTGGGCAGTGGGCTGGCGGTGACCAGGGGGCTCTGGGTCAGGGCGGGGCCCAAGAACCGGCTGCTCAAGCTGTTGATGGTCCCTGTGCTCGTAGCCTTCCTGGCAGTCGCGGTGCTCCTCACGGTGTTTGTTTTCCTGGCTCTGCTGCTGTTGGTGAGCCTGGTGCGTTTGCTGTCTCGGCATAGGAGAAGGAGCTCGGCTGGAACAATAATTGAAGGCAAGGCCGAGAAGAGGGAGTAGCCGCATTTCATACATGCAGGCTCAGCCCAGCTTCTTGACCGGGGCGAAGGACTGGCGATGAACGGGGGAGGCCCCTGATCTTCGCAAGCAGGTGAGGTGCTCGCGGGTGCCATAACCCTTGTGTCGGGCCAACCCATAGCCTGGGCACAGGCTATCGAGCTGCACCATAAGCTTGTCTCGCATCACCTTGGCGATGATGGAGGCGCAGGCGATGGAGAGGCACAGCCGATCGCCGCCGATTATGCCTCTCTGGGGCAGGGAGAGGCTGGGCAGCTTCATTTGGTCGATGAGCAGGAAATCGGGCTGCTGGGGGAGCTGCTCCACTGCCAGGCGCATGGCCAGCCGGGTGGCCATGATTATGCCCTGCTCGTCGATGGTGCGGTGGGAGACCAGGCCAATGCCGATGCCCAGCGCCCCCTCTCGGATTCGCTGTGAGAGGAATCGGCGCCTGGCCGCGGTCAGCTGTTTGCTATCGCGCACCAAAGAGAGCCAGGGAGTCTCAGCCGGGCGGGGCAGGATTACGGCCGCGGCTGCAATCGGCCCGGCCAGGGCACCACGCCCCACTTCATCGATCCCGGCGATGAGCCGGTAACCCTCAGCCTTGAGCTTTTCCTCTTCAATGAGGGTCGGTGGCTGGATCATGCCATTACCCACTCTTAAGACGAAGGCCCCCTGTCGTCTATGATTCCTCCGCCCAGGACGGCATTGCCTTGATAGAAGACCACTGCCTGCCCCGGTGCGATCGCCCGCTGTGGCTGGAGGAAGCTGACCTTCGCCCAGCCCTCTCCTGTGTGGAGCACGGCCGCTGCCTCCGGCGACTTGTAGCGGATCTTGGCGGCTATGGGCCTTGAGGACGGTGGCGGGCTGCCCCGCACCCAGTTTAGTTTCTTGGCAAAAAGGGTGTCGCTCAGCAGCTCCTGTGCCTCTCCCACCACTAGCCTGTTGGCAGAGGGCTCCAGCCTCACCACGTAGAGCCGTTTTCCCGAGGCAAGCCCCAGGCCGCGCCTCTGCCCCACAGTATAGAAGGCCAGCCCCCGGTGTCTCCCCAGCACTTTGCCCCGGGTGTCCACGATCTCCCCGGGGGCCGGGGCGAGGTGCTTAGCCAGGAAGGGGCGGTAGTCGCCATCGGGGATGAAGCAGATCTCCTGGCTATCGGCCTTGTCGGCCACGGGCAGCCCCCGCTGTGCTGCCATGCGCCGGGCATCGGCCTTGTGATGCTCGCCCAGGGGGAGCAAGAGGTGCTGGAGCTCTCTCTGGCCCAAGGCGTAGAGGGCGTAGGACTGGTCCTTGGTCCCGTCGATGGCTTTGAGGAGGCTGAGTTCTCCCTGGGAGCGATCGATCCGGGCATAGTGGCCTGTAGCCAGGTAGTCCGCCCCTAAAGCCAGCACCTTCTTGAGTAGGAAATGAAACTTGATTTGCTGGTTGCAGGCCAGGCAGGGGTTGGGGGTTCGCCCGTGGCTGTACTCCCGGCAGAAATAATCGACAACCCAGGTCCGGAACTGGCGCTCAAAGTTCAGCACGTAATAGGGGATGCCCAGGATATGACAGACCCAGCGGGCGTCGTTGACATCGTCCGTCAGGCAGCACGGGCGGCGGCGGGGGGACAGATCCGGGCTCTCCTCGGCCCACAGGCGCATGGTGATGCCAATGACCTCATAGCCCGCTTCCTTGAGCAGGGCGGCAGCCAGGGAGGAGTCCACCCCGCCGCTCATGGCAACCACCACTCGTCCCTTTCCCATAGGCTACGACCTTCTCTGGGATAGTAGCTGGCTGACCCTTGCCCAGATGATCTTTGTTACCTGTGCCCGGGGCAGGCTGGCATCCACCACCAGCCACCGCTGTGGGTCGGCACGCGCCATCTCCAGGTAGCCTTCCCGCACCCGCCGGTGGAAGGCGACCTCCTCTCGCTCGAAGCGGTCCCTTTTCGCTGACCCCTTGCGGCCAAGCCCCTCTTCAGGAGCCATGTCTAAGAGCACCAGAAGGTCGGGCCTGAGCCCCTGGGTGGCGATCTCATTGGCTGCCTGAATCAGGCCAGGGTCTAACCCCCGTGCATGGCCCTGGTAGGCCACGGAGGAGGGGGCAAAACGGTCGCAGATAACAATGCCCCCCTGGGAGAGATGGGGGCCGATAACCTCGGCCGCGAGCTGGGCTCGGGAGGCGGCGAAGAGAAAAAACTCGGCTGGCGCTGTTAGCTCCCTGGCCTGCTTCAACCATCGGCGCAGGTTGTCTCCCAGGGCAGTGCCGCCGGGCTCATGGGTCAGTACCACCGGAAGGCCCAGCCGGGCCAGGCGCCTGTGGAGCGCTCTGGCCTGAGTGCTCTTGCCACCACCCTCTCCCCCCTCAAAGGCGATAAAAAGCCCCAAAATGACCTCCGAAGCTCGTTCTGGCCCCTCTGCTATCTAGCCGCTCCTGAAAATCCTCACCCGGCGCTGGGGCTCCCTGCCACGGCTGCGTGAGGCCAGGCTATAGCGCTCTGCCATCTGGTGTTGCAGGCGTCGGATATAGGCGCTCTGGGGGCTGAGCTCCACGGCCTCCTCCCCGTCTCTCACCTGGGCGATAGCTTCGGAGGCCTCGGTGAGGGCGGCATTGCCTGAGGCCCTGGGCTTAGGCCCTTGCGGGGCGGCCAGGGCAGCCAGACACTGCCTCATTTGGGGGATGGTATTGCTCTTGAGCACATAGATAGCCAGCCCTGCCGCCTCGGCATCCCTGACCTTCTGTGGCTTCCTGCGGTAGTAATTCTTGGAGGTCAGCAGCAGGGCAGCTTCATCCAGCTTGTCTACGATGTTTGCCGGCGACTGCATGCTTCTCGCCACTTGCTGCAGCCGCCCCCGATTGATGCCGAAGGGGAAGATCTTTATTGGCTCGGCTGGGGGGGCTTGCTTGGTGGGGGAAACCTTGCGGGCGCCGGCTGGCGGCGCTGCCCTTTGATGTCTTACCTCCCCCTCCTCATCGAGCCACCTCACCTCGGCGGCGGCTGTGCGCCCTCTGAGCAGGGCGTCAACCACCTCGCCCACATTGGCGTGGATGGCCACCCTGTCCCGCTCTTGAATCTCGACCACTACCTCGAAAGTTGGCGGCGCCTTTCGCTCCAGCACCGATTTCTGGGTGCCCCGGCGCCGTGCCTCCTCATCCCCCAGCGTTACCGTCTGGATGCCGCCGATGAGGTCGGCCAGGGTGGGGTTCATCAGCAGGTTATCCAGGGTATTTCCGTGGGCTGTGCCCACCAGCTGCACCCCGCGTTCGGCGATGGTCCGGGCGGCGAGGGCTTCCAGCTCGGTGCCGATCTCGTCGATGACGATGACCTCGGGCATGTGGTTTTCCACGGCCTCGATCATTACCGCATGTTGCAGGGCGGGCGTGGGCACCTGCATGCGCCGGGCCCGGCCAATGGCGGGGTGGGGGATATCGCCATCGCCGGCGATCTCGTTGGAGGTGTCGACGATGACTACCCGCTTCTTGAAGTCCTCGGCAAGCACTCGGGCTATCTCGCGCAGCATGGTGGTCTTGCCTATCCCGGGTCGCCCCAGAAGCAGGATGCTCTTGCCTGACTGGACGAGGTCCTGGATAATCCTTATGGTGCCAAAGACAGCCCTGCCCACGCGGCAGGTCAGCCCCAAGATTCGCCCTTTGCGGTTGCGGATGGCCGAGATTCGGTGCAGGGTGCGTTCGATCCCGGCTCGGTTGTCATCGCCGAAGCTGCTTATGTGGGAGACGACATATTCGATATCCGGCTCATTTACCTCCTGGGAGCTGAGGAGCACCTCTTGGTAGGGGTAGCGCGCCTCAGGAGGACGCCCCAGATCCAAAACCACCTCCAGTAACTGGCTGCGCTCCTGGTGATGGCGCAGTGGCTCACATATATGAGGCGGCAGGGCATCGAACAGGGCATCCAGGTCGTCGGTTATCTCTTTTTGCATGGGCCTCCGTTGCTCTCCGCTTTTGAACCTGGCTTAAGCCCGCATCGGCCCCCGAACCGGCTGCGGCGCCCGAACCGGCTGCGCCACCCGAACCGCCAGTTCTTTCACCAGGGTCGTATACTTGGCTACCTCTTCAAATCGATGCTGTCTCAGGAGCCGCTGCAGTTCCCCCTGGAACGTCGGGGTTAGGCAGAGCAGGCAGGGGTTATGGCTCAGGCGGGCCAGGCTGTATCTCAGCATCGCCTCCAACTCGCTCTCCTCCGCCGGGTGCGCCATCAGCTCCAGCTGCCCCACCCCGCTCAAGGCTCTGACCCTGAGCCAGCCGACGAGGCTTCCCTCTCTGTGGCATATGAATTCTCGTGGCCGCCCTTTGCCTGTCCTCCTCTCCCTTGTCTGCTGCCATTCTTGCAAGGTCATCCCCTCGATACAGCGCACCGGGGCGGGCACGGCGGCGGTGTGCAGCTGGAAGAGGTCATATCCATCGGCTTTTAGCCTGGGGCGAAAAGCATAGGGGTGAAGATCGGGCTTGCCCGGCCGCCGGCTGGGCCTGGCCTGTAGCCGGTAGAGATGCTCCTCAAGGTAGGGGGAGAAGCCAGCGCTCTGCGCCATCTCTATCACCGGGCTGGTCTGGGGAAGGCGAAGGAAAATCTTGGTCACCCGCAGCTTGCCGCCGGCGGAGCTCAAGCTATCGAGCAGGGCCAGGCACATCCCCTTGTCCTGCCCGCTGAGCAGCAGGTTATCCACCTCCCAGACATTGCGGCCGCTTCGCCTCCGGGCGGAGATAAGCCCCTCAAGATGTCCCTTCTCTATCCATACCCAACCCTGTCCCCCCTGCCTCAAAGGAAGCCAGCGCCCCACAAAGGCGCTCACCGGGAGTCGGGTGGCTGGGCTCGGCTGCAAGTTGTCCTTGGTTGTAGCCTCATTATAATAGGGTGGCCTGCCCCTATGGATAAGGAGCGTCACCAGGTCGCCCAGTGCTAGGGGTCGAATCATCGCCTCACCAGCGGATCTTAAGCTGTAACTTAGCCAGCACCCACGATACTCAAAAAGTAAGCATGGAACCTCGGGTCATCGGTCAGCTCAGGATGGAAGGCAGAGACCACCAGCTTCCCCTGCCTGGCGGCCACGCCAGCGCCGCTGTCCACCTTGGCCAGGATTTCCACCTCAGGAGATGCCCCTTCAACAAGCGGCGCTCGAATGAAGACGGCGTGAAAGGGTTCCTGGCCCAGAGCCGGGATGGCCAGATCGGTCTCAAAGCTATCCACTTGCCTGCCGAAGGCATTGCGTCTCACCTCGATATCCATGGCGCCAATGGGCTCCATCCCCGGCTCATGGACCCTCTTGGCCAGGAGGATCATGCCGGCACAGGTGCCCAATATGGGCAGGCCATCTCGAGCCAGGTCCCTTATCGCCTGCGTCAGGCCGTAGCTCAGCATCAGCCTGCTGATGGCGGTGCTCTCCCCGCCGGGGATGATAAGACCATCCAGGCCATCGAGCTCCTGGGGCAAACGGACGGGCAGGGCCTCAGCCTCTAGCTGGCGCAGCACCGAGGCGTGCTCAATGAAGTCCCCTTGCACAGCGAGGACGCCGATTCTCATCCTACCAACCTCTGGGTGCCAGCAGCGCCTCCCTGGGGATGGTGCCTATCTCCAATCCGGGCATGGCTGCTCCCAATCCCTTGGACACCTCGGCGATGATCTGGGGGTCACGGTAGTGGGTGGTGGCCTTGACGATGGCTTTGGCCGTTCTCTCAGGGTCGCTGGATTTGAAGACCCCTGAGCCGACAAAGATGCCCTCGGCGCCCAACTGCATCATCAGCGCTGCATCCGCCGGGGTTGCCACCCCACCGGCAGCGAAGTTGACCACAGGCAATTTGCCCCTCTGGTGCACCTCCAGCACCCATTCCAGGGGGGCACCCAGTGCCTTGGCCTCGGCCGACAGCTCGTTATCAGGCAGGCTCACCAGCTTGCGAATGCTGTCCATTACCGCCCTCATGTGTTTCACCGCCTCCACGATATTGCCGGTGCCAGCCTCGCCCTTGGTCCTGATCATGGCTGCCCCCTCAGCGATACGCCGCAGCGCCTCGCCCAGGTCGCGGCAGCCGCAGACGAAGGGGACTTTGATATCGTGTTTCCAGATATGGTGACCTTCATCGGCCGGGGTTAGCACCTCGGACTCGTCGATGAAGTCCACGCCCATGGCTTCAAGCACCTGGGCCTCCGCGAAATGCCCGATGCGGCATTTAGCCATCACCGGGATGCTCACCGCCTCCATGATGGCCACTATCATTTGGGGATCGGCCATACGAGCTACACCTCCGGCGGCGCGAATATCTGCCGGTACCCTTTCCAATGACATAACCGCGCAGGCTCCGGCTTCTTCCGCTATCTTCGCCTGTTCCGGTGTGACCACGTCCATGATCACACCTCCCTTCAGCATCTGAGCCAGCCCGGTCTTGACTGTCCACGTCCCTGTCTCCATCCTGCCCTCCTTACCACCTCCGGACTCAAATTGTATCTTTATCTATATTCTACAATCGCAGGTGAGGGAATGCAAGCTCTGGCCAATCGACATAACGTGTTGACAGGTGTGCTATACTTCCTGCTGGAACGCTTCAGGGCAGTGCCGCCCCGTGGACTCCAAGCAGGGAGGCTCAGGGTGGGTGTTATGGTCAGGAAAGCCTCTTGTCATTTTTGCCCCAGTCGGTGCGGGGTATTGCTCCATATAGCAGACGGCAGGTTAACGAGGGTTGAAGGGGATCCGGAACACCCGGTGACTCGAGGCTGGACGTGCAGTAAGGGCAGGGCAGAGATAAGAAAGGGCTATCGCCAGGGGAAGTACCGGGCGGGCGATGGATGAGGGACCTTTCCCAGAGATATGGGCTGTCTTGGTCACGAATTTGCCTCCTCAACCTGTTGACAAGCGGCAGGCACGGGGGTAAAATGCCTCGGAATCGAGAAGAGAAAAGACAAAGATCGGGGGGGCTCTGGGATGGAAGAGAGGCCTTTGGATGAGATACCGCCGATTCTACCCGGCGATAAGGTGCTGCGCCGGTGGAGGCCGCCGCGCAGAAGGCTGCGCCTGGCCCCCAATATCCCGGGGATCGTTAGGTTCCTCAGGACCATAGTCACTCAAACGCCCCTGCTGCCCATTCTCTCAGTGCTGCTGGTGCTCATTTTGCTGGTGGCCACGGGGGTATACCTCGCTGAGCGGGGAACCAACGAGTCCTTTGATACCTATGGCGAGTCTTTGTGGTGGTCAGTAGCCGGCATGCAGACGATGGGCTCTCCTGACCGCCCTGAGACCACCTTGGGCAAGATATTCGGTTTGGGCGGGGTGCTGCTGGTGACCATTATCTTTTTTGGCGCCATCATCGCCAGTGTCACCGCCTATTTTGCGCTGCCCCGGCAACGTCCCACCAGGCAGCTCATAAATACCATCCAGTATAACCTGGGGGAGCTGGATAGCCTGTCCCTGGAGGAGTTGGACGCTCTCAAGGAGGTGACGGTCAGGGTTATCGATACCCGGGCAGATAGGCTGAGGAAGGCATCGTCCGGGCCGTGATCGGGCATGGCAGGTTTTGCCGGGCTGAGATTGCGCAGACGGGGCTTACGATTTATAATTATCAGTGTGGGGTTTACTGTGTTAAATCGTGCGTTGAGGATCGCAGCCAGCGATGGATTTTAACAGGATATTGGTGCCGGTAAAGAACGGCGGTAGGGCGGATGAGGAGGCGTTGAAGCTGGCCTGCAGGCTGGCCAGGAGGTCTAAAGGGAAGGTCTGCGCCGTCTATGTCATCGAGGTGCAGCGCGCTCTCCCCCTGGAGGCGCAGATAGAGCCCGAGATCCGCAAGGGGGAGAAGGTGCTTGACCAGGCTGAGCGCCTGGCCGAGGAGCAGGACTACCAGGTGGAGACCGAGCTGCTTCAGGCGCGTGAGGTGGCCCCTGCCATTGTGGATGCGGCGGTGGATGGGAAGGTGGACCTGATCATGATGGGCCTTGCCTACAAGAGACCTTTTGGCGAGTTCAGCCTGGGCAGTATTATGCCTTACGTGCTCAAGAATGCACCCTGCCCGGTGCTGGTGCTTCGTGAACCTGCATCCTAGGATCGGGTGCCATGATCTGGAGGCGAAGTGGAAAGCTGTAGGCAGCTAGTCTTGGGGCGGCGAGGCGGGCCATGAACGTGGTTATCATGGGCTGCGGGCGGGTTGGTGCTCAGTTAGCCACCATGCTGGATGCTGAGGGGCATAAGGTTACCGTCTTGGATGTTGACCCCTATAGCTTCAGGAGGCTTCCTTCGAGCTTTGGGGGCACAGCGCTGGTCGGTGACGGCACCGACCAGGAAGCCCTGGTGAAGGCGGGGATAGAGGCCGCCGCCGCCTTTGTCGCGGTGACCCAGGGGGATAATCGCAATGTCATGGCGGCCCAGATCGCCAAGCATATCTATGATGTGCCCAAGGTGCTTTGCCGCATCTACGATCCGCTGCGCAAGGATCTTTATGGCGGCCTGGGGCTGGAGACTATCAGCCCCACCACCGTGTTTGCTCAGATGCTGAAGGAAAGGCTGGCTGCTTAGAGGGGGCGAGCATGTATATCATCGTCGTTGGTGGGGGCAAGGTGGGTTACTACCTTTCCAAGGCGCTGGTGAGCGAGGACCACGAGGTGCTTGTCATCGAGAAGGACCCTGGAAAGTGTGGGCGCATCAACGAGGAGTTGGGCAGCATCTGCATGCGCGGCGACGGCTGCGAGGCGACCACCCTGACCGAGGCGGGGACGGGGAGGGCCGACATGCTCATTGCTGTCACCGATGAGGATGAGGATAATCTGGTGTCCTGCCAGGTGGCCAAACATAAGTTCAATGTGCCGCGCACTATCGCTCGCATCAATAACCCCAAGAATGAGGCCATCTTCAAGAGACTGGGCATCGATGTCACCGTGAGCAGCACCAATCTCATTCTGGAGCATATTGAGCAGGAGGTGCCCACCCACCCCTTGATGCATCTGCTGACGCTGGGAGGTGGGGATATGGAGATCGTGGAGGTGAGGGTGCCCCCAGCTTCGGCGGCGGTGGGCAGGCGGATTGGGGAGCTTCCCCTGCCTGACGGAAGCATTTTGTCCCTGGTCATACGCAAGGGGGAAAAGCCTCAGATGGCTACACCTGACACCATAATTGAAGCCGGAGACCAGCTGATAGCTGTGACCAAGCCCGAGCTGGAAGAGGCGCTGCGGGCTGCCTTAACTGGTGTTTAGACCTTTGGGAGAGAGCCATGCCCAAGCGGATCGCCTATTTGGGGCCGGCGGGCACCTTCACTGAAGAGGCAGCGCTGGCCTATGACGAGAAAGCGGAGCTTATCCCCTTCTCCAGCATCCCAGCGGTGGCCTCTGCTGTCGATACCGGTATGGCGGACGAGGGTGTGGTTGCCATAGAGACTAGCCTCGAAGGCTCGGTCACCGATACCCTCGATCTCTTGATCCATGAATCCAAGGTGCTCATCCTCAGGGAGCTGATCCTGCCCATCGAGCACCATCTCCTGGTGAGGCCTGGCACCCAGGCCGCTGAGATAAAGAACATCTTCTCCCATCCCCAGGCGCTGGCACAGTGCCGACGCTTCCTGGAGCGATGTTTTCCCAAGGTTCAGCTGGTTTCCGCTCTCAGCACTGCCCGCGCTGTTGAGGATATGATGGCCAGCGATGCAGCCTCCGCTGCCATCGGCACCAGGCGGGCAGCCGCCCTCTACGGCGCCGAGATTCTGGCCGAGGGCATTCAGGATCAGGCCTCCAACGTTACCCGTTTTGTCGTTCTGGCGCCTGTTGACCATCCCGCCACCGGCTGCGACAAGACATCCCTCTGTTTCTCCTTCGCCGACGATAGCCCCGGGCTGCTCTGCAGTGTGCTTCAAGAATTTGCCCAGCGCGATATCAACCTGGCCAAGGTCGAATCTCGCCCTTCCCGGGAGAGCTTTGGCAGGTATATCTTCCTGGTCGATCTCGAGGGTCATCGCCAGGACCCGGTCATTGCCGAGGCGCTGGAGAGGGTGCGGGCCAAGGCCGCTGTGCTTAAGATCCTGGGGTCCTATCCCCGATATGACAAAAGCTAAAGGCAGATAGTCCACTGCCTTTAGCTCGATGTGGGCGAAGTTCGAAGCGGGGCTTTAGTCCGGTTCCTCAGCCTTTTCGTCTTTCAGATCTGACTCGCAGCAGCCTTTTCCCTTCTCAAACTTGGCTCGCAGTTCCTCACGCGCCTTGGCGGCAACCTCTTTCCCCTCCTTCAGGGCCTCCTGGTAGCCGTCCTTGGCCTTTGCCGACCATTCATCGGCCTTGGTCTTAAGCAGCTCTCGAGTCTTCTCCCCGGTCTGAGGCGCCAGAATAAGCCCTATGGCGGCGCCGACAAGGGTTCCCAGGATGAGCCCAACCCCAAAACCTGACCCTTTATTGTTGGCCATGTTTCTTCCCCCCCTTTTTTCTGGATAATCTGGCTATTGTCTCAATGGCGTGACGCGCCCCCTGGACAAAGCTCGCCACCCGGATCACGGGTCTGATCACTGCCTCTGATATAAAGCGGGAGGTGCCCTGGATATTGTCCAGGGTGGCCTTGGCCGAGTCGAGGATCGCTCCTAGCTTGCGGAAAAGCAAGAGGCCGATAACCAGGAGAAAGATAATGGCTACCATCCCCGCTATGGCGTAGATGACGATGACCAGATCTCGTAGCGACTCAAGGTCCATTTGTCCTGCTTCCCCCTCGCATGTCCTATTATACCACTCTTGTCATCCCCGGCCCAGGGCGAGTTCCAACCCCAGCTCCTGCTTCTCAGCCGAAGACCAGGCCCAGAAACTGGTTCAGCATCTTGGCGGTGGCTCCCCAGATCACCTGGCCCTCATATTCGTAGAAATAGACGGTAACCGGGCCGCCCTGGGAAGCCTGGACCTCCTGCCAAGAATTGCCCTCCTCCAGAAGTGCAGCTATGGGCACCTCCATGAGCTCCGCCACTTCCCTCCGATTCGGCTTGAATGGGTAGGGGTAGGGGATGATTCCCACGAAGGGGGAGATGGCATATTTGCTGGAGATGGTTGAAAGCTCATCCAGCTCCCCCAATATCCTTACATCCTGGGGGTGAATCCCCAGCTCTTCAGAGGCCTCCCGCAGGGCGGTGTCGAGAAGTGTCTCATCCTCTGTATGGCGACCTCCTCCGGGAAAGCAAATCTGCCCTTTGTGGTACTCCACCTCCTGGGTCCTCTTGGTGAACAGCAGGTGGTACTCCCCCCGCTTGCGATAGAGGGGCACCAGAACCGCTGCTGGGGACAGTCCTGCAGATTCAATCCTCTGCCTCTGTCTTTGGGAGAGGACTTCTGCGATCTTCTCTACCAGGCTCAACCGATAGCTACCTTGTTCAAGTTGTCTCCCGACCATGCCTAGGAAGTGCCGGCTTGCTGGCGGGCGTGCAGGGCCCTCCACAGCTCTTTTACCCTGGCCTCGACCTCCTCAAGCTCGCAGTCGTTATCGATGATAACATCGGCGTGTTTGGCTCTCTCCTGGGGGGGGAGCTGGGAGCGGATGCGAGCCAAAGCTTGAGCCTCGGTGAGACCCTTGGAGTCCCTGAGGCGCCTTACCACGGTGGCTTCAGGAGATGTGGTGACCCACACCTCATCAACCAAGGACGTCCAGTTGGCTTCGACGAGAATGGCAGCCTCGAGCACGATCACCTCTACCCCCTGCCTTTGCCGCTCCTCGATACTGCGCTTCATGGACTGGTACATTCGAGGGTGCATTATGCTATTGAGTCTGGCCAGGGCCTCGGGGTTGTTGAACACAACCTCGCCCAGCTTGCCCCGGTCGATCTCACCGTTATCCTTAACAACCCCCTGGCCAAAGGTGGACGCTATCTCCTGCCAGGCTTCGGTGCCGGGCTTGAGGGTTTCGTGCCCCACCTCATCGGCATTCAGGATGACGGCACCCAGCTGGGCCAGCATTCCCGAAACCGTGCTCTTGCCACTGCCGATTCCACCGGTGAGACCTATGACTATCTTCATCCTCTCAAGGGGGGCTTGGCCTCAATTGCCGCAGCCTTATCCAGTCTACCAGCTAGGGGTAGGGCAGTCAAGCTGACGGGGGCCGGTTAACATAATCGGTGCGCACGCCGAGGAGATTGCACGCTGCCTTGGTTGTGCTACAATATTGGGGAAGCTTGGGGGTATGACGGTTTAGGGGGGCTGGCCACAATGCGGGAGGCGATGCTCTACGAGGGGCTTTCCGGTGGCAGGGTGCGCTGCCACGTATGCCAATGGCGCTGCGTCATAGCCCCGGGCAGGTTCGGCGTCTGCCGGGTGCGCCGGAATGAGGATGGCCTCCTCAGCGTCTTGAACTACGCCGAGGTATCCTCGGCGACCCCCGATCCCATTGAGAAGAAGCCCCTGTTTCACTTCTTCCCCGCCACCCAGGCCTTCTCTTTGGGCAGCTGGGGATGTAACTTTCATTGCAAGCACTGTCAGAATTGGGAGATATCCTGCCTTGAGCCGGAGGCAGCCGGGCGGGCCTCCCGGACGATCTCCCCCGAGGATGCTATTGCCCTGACCAGGAGCCATGGCTGTGAGGGCATCGCCTGGACCTATAATGAGCCCGCCATCTGGTTTGAGTACACTCTGGATTCGGCCAGGCTGGCCAGGGAAGCCGGCCTGTACACGGTGTATGTAACCAATGGCTACATGACCGCCGAGGCATTGGATACCATCGGGCCCTACCTCGATGCCTTCCGCGTGGATGTCAAGGGCTTCTCCGACTCACTTTACCGTGAGCTGGCCAGGGTAAGTCGGTGGCGAGGCATACTGGAGGTCACCAGGCGGGCCCAGGAGAAGTGGGGTATGCATATCGAGGTGGTGACCAACATCATCCCTTCCATGAACGATGATGAGCGGCAGCTCAGGGATATAGCTGCTTGGGTCTGCGACAGCCTGGGGGAGCTGACACCGTGGCATGTGACCCGGTTCTATCCCCATCACCACCTGCGGCACTTGCCGCCCACCCCGGTATCCGCTTTGGAGTTCGCTTGTGCTGTTGGCAAGGAGGAGGGGCTCCGCTTTGTCTATATAGGCAATGTCCCCGGCCACGGCAGCGAGAATACCATCTGTTACTGCTGTGGCCGGCTGGTTATCGCCCGAGCCGGCTATCAGACGAGGCTGGTGGGTGTGGAGGATTCAAGGTGCAAGTTTTGCGGGGCCGACCTGAATATCAGGCAGGGCGCCCCCCCCAAAAGCCGGGTAGACGCGGATGATCGCCACTGAGGGGTTTGGAGGTGATCTATGGCTGGGATTGTTTTCGGTTGCATTGTGCCTCATCCGCCGCTGCTTGTCCCAGACGTTGGCAGGGGGCAGGAGCGGGAGATCATAGCCACCACGCGGGCCATGGAAAAGCTGAGCCAGGAGCTCGGCGCTCATCGGCCTGAGACGATGTTGGTTATCAGTCCCCACGGGCTCTCCCACCACAGTGCCATGGGCCTGCTTACCGCGCCATCCTCGAGTGGCAACCTGCGCCGTTGGGGCGAGCGAGGGCCTGACTGCTATTTCGACAACGACCCTGACCTGGTGGCTGCCATCAAAGAGGCGGCCAGGGGGCTGAACATCCCGTTGAGCTCTATCGGTGAGCACGCTTACGAGCTGGACCACGGGGTGCTGGTGCCCATGCATTTCCTGATCCAGGGTGTGAAAGATGTACCTATGGTGCCGCTTACCTTTTGCTGGCTTCCTCTGAGCATCCATTTTGCCTTCGGGCAGGCGATTCGACAGGCCGCAGATGATGTGGGAAAGAGGGTGGCGCTGATAGCCAGTGGCGACCTCTCCCATCGGCTTTTGCCCGACGCCCCCGCTGGCTACGACCGCATGGGCAAGGTCTTCGATGAAAAGCTGGTCTCTGCCCTGGCCCGACTCGACACCAAGGAGGTCTTGAGCTTGGACCCGGACCTCATCGAGCGAGCCGGTGAGTGCGGCCTGCGCTCCATCGTCATCCTGCTGGGGGCGCTGGACGGGCTTTCGGTGAAACCTGAGGTCCTCTCCTACGAGGGCCCCTTCGGCGTCGGCTACCTGGTGGCCTCCTTCTCGGTTGTAAACCCCGAAGGGGTGGGGAAGGGTGGGGAGTATAAAAGAATGCATCCACTGGTTCATCTGGCCAAGGAGACGGTGGAAGGCTATGTGGGAAAGGGGTCAATCCCCAAGCCGGCGGAGCTGACCCCGGAGATGAAGGGGAAGGCCGGCGTTTTCGTCTCCCTGAAGAAGCATGGCGAGCTCAGGGGCTGTATCGGCACCTTCGAGCCGACCAAGGCGAACATTGCCGAGGAGACCATCACCAATGCCATAAGCTCGGCCACCCGCGACCCCCGCTTCCCCCCGGTGACCCCGCAGGAGCTGGGCGAGCTGGAGTACAGCGTCGATGTCCTCTCCCCGCCGGAGCCCGTTGAGGGCAGGGACCAGCTTGACCCGCGAAGGTATGGGGTTATAGTGGAGAGGGGGTGGCGGCGGGGCCTGCTGCTTCCCGACCTGGAGGGGGTGGACAGCGTGGAGCAGCAGGTAGAGATCTGCCGGCTCAAGGCGGGGATATCGCCCGACGAGGCGGTGAAGCTGTACCGCTTCGAGGTCAGGAGGTATAGATAGTGGCTTGGTACGTGATATTAGGCGCAGTGGCAGGCGCAGTCACAATTATCTTAGCTGGTGTTAAGCTCGTAGCCTGGTTGGCAGGGCGCAACCCCCAGGGGAAACTCGTTGAGGAAGTCAGCCGAGTGGCCGATACACTTGAACGGATTGACGGACGGCTTGCCGATTACGTTGACGGCCTGCCTCAGGCCCCTCCTAAGATAAGAGACCCCTTTGAGGAGGCGC
>JAUVWM010000121.1 GCA_030604105.1 Dehalococcoidaceae bacterium | reverse complement strand
CTCGGCTTTCTTCTCCAGCTCAGAGACAGCTTTCATCTCCCTGCAAAGGATTCGCATGAAGCATCTGGAGAAGGTGAAGGTGGCCGGGGCCGACCGAGTGGCCAGGATCATGGAAAGGCCGGAGAGATTCCTGACGACCGTCCTGCTGGGCAATACCGTCACCAACACCCTGGTTGCCGTCCTGGGCACGGCCATAGCCATCTCCATTTGGGGGGAAGGGACAGCGGCGGAAGGATCAGTGGTGGGAGGAACAGCGGTGCTCATCACCACCATATCGGTGGCGCTAACGCTGCTGATCTTCGCCGAGATAACACCCAAAACCATAGCCACGCGACACAGTGAGCGGGTGGCCCTGCTTTATGCCCGGCCCGTCAGGTTAATACTGGTGTTGCTGTCCCCGCTGGTGCTGGTTCTCGGCTGGATCGGCTCGGGGCTGGCCAAGCTAATCGGGGGCGCCCCTGAGCCCCAGACGCTGGTCACCGAGGATGAGATCCGCACCATGATCTCTTTAGGCAAGGAGGAGGGTGTGGTGGAGGAGGCTGAAGCCAGGATGCTGCACGAGGTCTTCGAATTCGGGCATCACGCCGTCCGCGAAGCCATGACGCCCCGAACCGACATCATCTCCATCGAGCAGGGCGCCAAGCTGGGCGAGTTTCTGCAGACCTACTCCCAGACCCCCCACTCCCGCTTCCCAATTTTCCAGGGGAGCACGGACAATGTGGTGGGTGTCCTGTCCATCAAGGACGTGCTCGTAGCTCAAGCCCAGGGCGCCATTGACAGGGACAGCAGCCTTGAGGGCCTGGTTCGCCCGATCGCCTTCGTCCCCGACAGCAAGCTCATTGGCGAGCTTTTCGCCGAGATGCAATCGAGAGGCGACCAAATGACAATGGTTGTTGACGAGTTTGGCGGCGTCGATGGCGTAGTCACCATGGAACAGCTCCTGGAGGAGATTGTGGGGCAGATACGCGATGAGCTGACACCCGGGAGAATGCCGGAGTTCGAGACAATAGATGAGCATACCTTCGACATCGACGGCAATTTGCGAGCTGAGGAGGCAAGCGAAGAGCTTGGCCTGGAGCTGCCGCCGGGAGAGTATGAGACCGTGGCTGGCTTTGTGCTAAGCCTTTTGGGGCATATTCCCAAGGAGGGCGAACAGGTCAGGCACGAAAACTTCAAGCTAGTGGTAACCAGGATGCGGGGGATGAGGATCGAGAAGCTCCGGGTCATCAAGGAACGGGAGGAGGATCCGGAGGGCCAAGCAAACGCCTAGATATTGACAACCCCTGCTCCATAGGCTACACTGACGCCGTCTAGAATATAAACCTCTCCGACCTGCCTGGCCTAAAGAGAGATCCAGGGCGGGCAGGCGATAGGGTGTTGTTGGAAACGGCAACGCCTCCCGTGTTTGGAAAGGAGAGAACTATTGGCACCCTATACTAAAATTAAGCGCTCAGCCCTGTTGAGCGCTTTTCCTTTGCGCGCGCCGTCTTTGAGGCGGCATGCCCTTTGCCCCCGGGGTGCCGGTGTCAGCCGATGGAGCCTGGGAAAGGGGGGAGATTGAAAAGGATTCTGCTGCCGGCCATGGCGGTGCTGCTGGCAGCACTTGCCGGGTGCGGCGGGGAAGGTGGGGAGAGATTCAGGCTGGCAACCACGACCAGCCTCTACGACACCGGGCTCTGGGACTATCTGGAGCCGATGTTCGAAGATAAATACAGCGTGGAGATGGACATCATATACGCCGGAACCGGGAAGGCGCTGGAATGGGGGAAGCGGAAGGATGTGGATGCCATCACCATCCACTCCAAGTCGCGCGAGCTGGAGTTCATAGAGGAAGGCTACGGGGTTGAGCGAGTCCCCTTTGCCTACAACCGCTTCCTCGTCGTTGGCCCCCCCGACGATCCGGCGGGAATCAAGGGCATGGCGCCTGAAGCCGCCCTTACAAAGCTCATGGCGGAGGGCAGCGCCAGGTTCATCTCCCGGGGAGACAGCTCCGGGACCCACGACAGGGAGAAGGCGGTCTGGAAGGCCGCCGGCTACGACTACGATAGGGATGTCAGGGGAGCCGGGTCCTGGTATGTAGAGGCTGGCAGCGGAATGGGGGCCACCCTGAACATGGCGAACGAGATGCGGGCCTATACGCTCAGTGACAGGGGCACTTACCTGGCCTTCAAGGGGGACATCGCTTTGGTCCCCATAGTCGATCGCGGCGACATATTGCTCAATGTCTACTCGGTGATGGCGGTAGCCCAGAAGGATGCTGAGAGCACCAGGCTCAAGATGGCAAATAATCTCATCGATTTCCTCGTCTCAGACGAGATACAGGAGCTTATCGGCAAGTATGGCGTGGATGAATATGGCATGCAGCTCTTCACACCCTGCGCTGGCGCCGAGCCAAAGTAGCCGGGCCCTCAGCGCCGGGAGCGACGCTCACAGCCCGCCTGATGGGGGGGGGGACATTGGATGAGATAGCCCATGCCTTTGTCACCGCCCTGCGGCTCATCTTTACCGGGGACAAAGAGGTCCTGCAGATAGCGGGCAGGACCCTGGCCATCGCCTTCAGCTCCATGGCAATCGCCGCCATGCTATTCATTCCTCTGGGAAGCCTCATATACTTTCACAGCTTTTGGGGCAAGAGGCTTCTGGTCAACATAATACAGACCCTCTTCAGCCTGCCCACCGTTTTCGTTGGCCTGCTGGTATTCATAACACTTTCCAAGTCCGGCCCCCTTGGCGGCCTCGAGCTACTATTCACCCCCGGAGCCATGATAATAGGGCAGGTGATATTGATCTCGCCGATCATAACCGGACTGACCATCTCATCCTTAAGCGGCGTGAACCAGGAGGTCAGAGATACTGCGGTGTCCCTGGGCGCCACCAGGTTTCAAACGATCAAGACCGTCATGCTGGAGGCCAGGTATGCCACGGTAACCGCCGTTCTCATCGGTTTTGGCCGAGCGATCTCCGAGGTGGGCTCTGCCATAATAGTCGGGGGCAATATAAAGGGGTTCACCAGAACGCTCACCACCGCCATGTCCCTTGAGACATCCACGGGCAATATCGAGCTATCGATGGCGCTGGGAATAATCCTCATATCACTGGCCCTCATGGTCAGCATCCTGGCCAATAGATTGCAGCAGAGGTAGAGGCTATTGATAACGGTCAGAGGTCTGTGCAAGAGATACGGCGACAAGGAGATACTGAAGAGCATCGACCTGGATGTCGCCAGGCGTGAAGTCTTCGGCCTGATCGGCCCCAGCGGTGCCGGGAAGACGACTTTCCTGCGCCTGGTGGACCTCCTTGAGAGGCCGACATCGGGGGCAGTGTATTTCGATGGCCTGGATACCAACGCCTCGGAGAAGGTGAGGCTGGATATCCGCCGCAGGATGGCCATAGTCTTCCAGAAGCCGACCGTGTTCGACGCCAGTGTCTATGACAACGTTGCCTATGGCTTGAGGGTCAGGAAGGAAAAGGAGGCGGACCTGCACCGCAAAGTGACCAGCGCCCTCCACACCGTCGACCTCTCAGACCTTGCGAGCCGGAATGCACGAACGCTGTCGGGAGGCGAGGTTCAGCGCGTAGCCCTGGCCAGGTCCATGGTGATCGAGCCGGATGTATTGCTACTGGATGAGCCTACAGCAAACCTCGACCCGGTGGCCACGGCCCGCGTCGAGAAGCTGATATCACGCGTTATTCAAGAGCTAAACACCACCGTGATAATGGCCACACACGATATGCTTCAGGGACAGCGCCTTGCTGATAGGATAGGGGTGCTCATGGGCGGTGAGATCCTTCAGACCGGGAACCCGGAGGAGGTATTCAGCCTGCCTCGAAACAGAGAGATCGCTGAGCTGGTGGGTGTTGAGAATATCCTCGAGGGAAGGATAGCCTCCAATGAAGAGGGGATAGTCACCGTGGACATTGGCGGCAATGTGGTGGAGGGGGTCTCGGCCCTTGGCCCTGGCCAGGCGGTATACGCCTGCATCAGGCCCGAGGAGGTCACCCTGGCCTTATCACCGCCGGCGACCAGTGCCAGGAACTGCTTCCCGGGCGAGATAAGCCGCATGGTCAGCTTCGGTCCGCTCGTTCGCGTCGAAGTGGACTGCGGCTTTCCCCTGGTCGCTCTAGTCACCAAGAGATCGGTCGAGGAATTGGATCTGCGAGGTGGCGGCCAGATTCACGCCTCCTTCAAGGCCACCGGAGTTCACATCCTCACAAGGTAGGGCACTCCCAGGGTACAGGGGAATGGTTAAGCTCGGTCGGGGGACGCAAGTTTTCATCAAGGCCGGACAGCATCTTTTTTACCCCGTCTGGATTCCTGGCCTGCCCCAGTGCCTCACCCTTGCCAATAGCCCGCCTGTGGCACAGATATAGGAGGGATTGATCCAGCGTCTGCATCCCGTATTGGGAGCCGGTCTCAATAGCGTTGAATATTTGATGGGTCTTCCCCTCCCGGATCAGGTTCCTGATAGCCCCGGTGGCCAGCATCACCTCCACTGCCGCCACCCGGCCTGAGTCATCGGCTCTCTTCACCAGCGCCTGATAGAGCACTCCCTCCAGGATGGTGGATAGCTGTACTCTTATCTGCTGCTGCTGATAGGGGGGAAAGACGTCGATGATGCGGTCGACAGCCTGGGGAGCGCTGGGGGTATGCAGCGTAGTGAGAACCAGATGTCCCGTCTCCGCCGTGGTCAGTGCCGTGGAAATGGTCTCCAGGTCCCGCATCTCCCCCACGAAGACGACGTCGGGGTCCTGGCGCAGCGCGTGCTTGAGGGCGGCTGCGAATGACCTGGTGTCCGTTCCCAGCTCCCGCTGAGATATGACGCTTCT
>JAUVWM010000165.1 GCA_030604105.1 Dehalococcoidaceae bacterium | reverse complement strand
TGAGCTGTGCTCTCTATCTGAGAGATGTGGGGAAGGAGGAGGGGAAGGGCAAGATGACGAGGGCGCTGTTTCGCTTCATAGACCTTCGCCACTGCACTATCATCAAGGCAACTAGCGCCCAGCCCGTAGACAGTGTCGGTGGGGAAGGCAACAATGCCCCCCCCTTTCAGGATGTCGATAGCTTGCTCGACCTGCCCCATCACCTTTACGCCAGTATATCACAAGCATCGGTTTTGCAAAAGATAAAACCCCTCTGGCTCATGTCGGCAGGGCTGATCTGTCCGAAAATGACTGCAGCGCTACCGAGGCTATTGCTAAGCTTCGCGAACTCCTGTATCATGGGCCAAGTCATCCAGGTAAATCATGCCATCTTAGCCAGAAGGAGGAACTACGTTGAGCCAGCTGCGAAAGCTATTCGAACCGATCAAGATCGGAGAGATGGAACTCAAAAACAGAATAGTCATGCCAGCCATGGTGCTGGGCCTTGGAGCCGACGGCATGGTGACAGACCGCTTTAAGGACTTCTACGCCGAGCGGGCCCGCGGTGGTGTGGGCCTCATTGTCATCGGCCTCGCTCCCCCTCTGTATACCGGGCCCTTTCCCCCTGGAACCATCGGGGTATATAGCGACGAGTGCATACCAGGTCTGCGGGAGTTTGCCGACCTCATGCATGAGTGCGGGGCCAAGGTAGCCATGCAGATATCCGCCCTTGGGGTCCTAATAAAGGATGACGGTAGCATAGAGCTGGTCGGCCCCTCGGACGTAAACGTTGACAGGCGTCCTGATGCCCCCAAACCCAGGCCGCTGACTATTGACGAGATCAAGCAGATTGTGGAGGCCTACGGCGATGGTGCCCGCCGGGCGCGAGAGGCGGGGTTTGATACCATCGAGCTCAACGCCATTGCCGGCACCGGTCTCATCAGCTACTTCCTTTCCGCCCATACCAATAAGCGGACCGATGGCTATGGTGGTGACATAGAGAACAGGGCTCGACTCCTTCTGGAATGTGTGGAAAGTGTCAAACAGAAGGCCGGAAAAGACTACCCTCTCTTGTGCCGGGTTTCCGGCGCTGATTTCATGGAAGGGGGCAATACTCTGGAGGACACCAAGATAGTTGCTCCCATGATGGAAAGGGTTGGTATTCATGCCATAAATGTATCCACGGGATGGCATGAGGCCCCGGTCGCCTTCATTCAGATGGCGGTGCCCCGGGCAAATTGGATCTACCTGGCGGAGGGGGTCAAGCAGGTGGTCAACATTCCAATTATAGGCGGCACCAGGATTCCCGATCCCCGCCTGGCAGAGCAGATCCTGGCTGAGGGGAGAGTGGATATGGTGTATATCGCTCGGCCTCTTATCGCTGACCCTGAGTGGCCCAACAAGGCCCAGGAGGGGCGATTCGATGAGATACGGCCTTGCATTGCCTGCTCCCTCTGCTTCGACGGGCTGACGGAAGGACGCGGCGTCCGGTGCTCGGTTAATGCCAGGGCAGGCCGGGAGGCAGAATACAGCATTGAACCGGCAAAGCAACGGAAAAAGGTTTTTGTTATCGGGGGCGGTCCCGCAGGTATGGAAGCAGCCCGGGTGGCTGCCTTGAGAGGCCATGAGGTCATACTGGCAGATAACAGAGACCAACTAGGTGGGCAACTCCAGGTGGCTGTCCTGCCTCCCCACAAGGAGGAGCTGGGCAACCTGACGAGTTACCTGGCGGGGCAGATGGAAAAGCTGGGTGTAAAAGTTAGGCTTGGAGAAGAAGTCACTGTTAAAACAGTCGAGGAACTGAAGCCGGATGCGGTCATTGTGGCCAGCGGGGCAGTGCCCATAGTACCTGACATACCAGGGGTAGACGGAAAGAACGTGGCCACAGCTATAGATGTGCTCACGGGACGTAGGGCGGTGGGCGAGAGGGTGGCCATAGTAGGCGGTGGACTGGTGGGCTGCGATACGGCTGAGCTCCTAGCTGAAAAGGGCAAGAAGGTGATCATTCTCGAGATGCTGGAGCGGATAGGAGCCGATATCGGACGAACCACGCGATGGGTAACTATGGGCCGGTTGAGGAACCTCGGGGTTAGGATGGAGAGGAATGCCAAGGTCGAGGAGATAACGGATAAGGGGGTGAGGGTGAGCCGGGACGGCGGCAGCGAGTTCTTTGAGGCAGACAGCGTAGTCCTTGCTGTAGGGATGGAGTCCAATCGCCGGCTTGCCCAGGAGCTGGAGGGGAAGGTGGCGGCCCTCCATGTCATCGGTGACAGCGCGCAGCCAGGCAAGATTACCGAGGCCAGTGAGAGCGCCCTTCAAGTTGCCCGGGAGGTCTAGCTTAAGACCCATAAGCGGTCATGGGAAACAGACTACGCCGAACAGAAGGCATTTAGTGTCGATATAAAGTGATGCTTTACCTCGTTCGAGGATTGCTTCTGCAAAAGACAAAAACGCTATGGCTCTCCCTGGAAGCAAGCTTGCCATCAAGAACGAGACTGTAGAGATGTGAGCCGAATTTGCGTTACAGTGGGTGCACTTTTTGAG
>JAUVWM010000057.1 GCA_030604105.1 Dehalococcoidaceae bacterium | reverse complement strand
TGCAATGGATGCAGTCTATGCGTGAGGCTCTGCGAGTCGCGAGCCGGCAAAGCCCTCGCCATGAACGAGGAGACCGAGTTGCCTGAAAAAGACCTTTCCCGGTGTACCTTCTGCGGGGAGTGCATCTACTGCTGCCCAACCGGGGCCTTCGTGGCCAAAAGGGTGGGGCACGCCGTCTATGTGGGGGGCAAGCACGGGCGCTTCCCCCGCTGGGGGAACCGGGTGGCTGACTTTGTAAGCGACGACCAGACCCTTGAGCTCCTCGGGAAGGTGTCGGCCTGGTACCGGGAGAACGGCAAAAAAGGCGAGAGGATTGGCGTCACTCTGGATAGACTGGGACTGGACGCTTTCAAGAAAGAGGTGCTCGGCGACCGGTTCAAGACGGAGCAAAATTGGGACACTTGGGGGTATAGGCCGCTGGGAATCCAGTTCAGAACGCTCCATACCTGGGACTCAGATGGTTCCTAAGGCGCTGAGTGAGCTTTGGGGAGGAATCTCTTGACAGAAAAGCCGGTTTCTCTTGATCTTAGGGGGGTCTCTTGCCCTATGAATTGGGTCAGAACCAAGCTGGAGCTGGAGGAGATGGATAGCGGGCAGAGGCTGGAAGTGCTCTTGGACGATGGCGAGCCCATAAGGAACGTGCCTCGCAGCCTGAAAGAGGAGGGACATAAGCTCCTCAAGGTGACTCCAGATGGTGAATTCTTCAGGATACTGGTGGAAAGGGCTTAGGCCCCGATGAGCTTAATCCCGCCCAGAGGGCGGATGGTGAGGGCGGCATTCATATGCGCCCTTTAAAGGTCGCTGCAGAGTTCGACCAAATCTCATGAAGAAGGAGGCAGAACCATGGCACAGAAGCATGTGCTCTTCACCTTCAACCACGCTCCCTACGGCTCTATCTACTATACCGAAGGGCTCCGGGCCGTGGTGGGGGCAACAAGTGGCATAGACGAGCATACAGTAGACGTGCTCTACCTTGGTGAAGGGGTCTACTTCGCGCTCAAGGGCGTGGATCGAACGGACTCCGCCAAATACCTGGGCACGCTTTCAGGATCGGGTTGCAAACTCAAGGTCGAGGCAGAGTCGCTTTCCCAACGAGGTATCAGCAAGGCCGAGCTGGCAGAGGACATAGAGGTGATCTCGCGCAGCCAGGCCCTTGCCCTGATAAACGAAGCTGACCTCACGGTTGACTTCTAAGGGATGTCGGAAGAGAGAGAAACGGAAAACTGCCCGCCGGGGAAATTCATGAGGAGGTGGCTTGAGATGCCGAATTTGTATCTGGTGGATAAACCTGCCGGCGAGAGTGCGTTGAGGCTGGCCAGGGAGGACAAAGATGCGGTGGTCGTCCTCATTCAGGACGGGGTCTATTTGGACGCTGAGGCGGTAAGTAAGGCAGGGAGAAAGGTTTGCGCAGTGAAGAGAGACGTGGAGCTGAGGGGACTGGGCAGGCGGCTCCCCCCCTTCGTCAAGCTCATCGACTACGGTGAGCTGGTAGACCTGATCGTGGAAAACAAGGTGATCAATTTTGCCTAGAACGAGGGAGGACCGCGGTGGCTTTCTCGAAGGTTGACAAACAGGTCGATATCAGGGGACTTATCTGCCCCTATACCTTGATACAGACCAGAGACGCCCTCAAGGGAGTGGAAAAGGGGCAGGTAGTGGAGGTTATCTGCGATTACGCCCCGGCCGCTGAGACCACGATCCCAAACTTCTGCGAGAAAAAGGGCTACCCTTTGCAGGTCATCAAGGAAGGTGAGAACCAGTGGCACCTTCTCATCGAGAGAACAGACTAGGCGAGAGGGTGGGCCAGGACCCTGAAAAGCAGCGGGGCGGTTCATATTGATCTTGAGAGAGGCTGAGGTTCTGGTGATAGGGGCTGGTGGCGCTGGCCTGAGGGCAGCGATCGCTGCCGACGATATGAAGGCCAAGGCGTTGATTATCTCCAAATCCCTTATGGGGAAATCGGGCTGCACTCCGATGGCCGAGGGAGGTTACAACGCCGCTATCTCAAAAGAGCCTGAGGACTCCGTCGAATCTCACTTTGAGGATACCATGGCCTCTGGCGGCGGCCTGAGCAACCCTGACCTGGTCAGGATATTGGTCGCTCAAGCTCCTCGGAGGCTATATGACCTGGAAGGATTTGGCGCCCTATTTTCACGGGGGGGAGGAGGGCTGATTGCCCAGCGCAAGATGGGTGCCCAGAGCTTCGCTCGCACTTGCTACGCTGGCGACCGAACGGGACACGAGATAATGATGACCTTGCTTGAGGAGGTAAGGAGGCGAGATATAGAGGTCCTCAATTACCTTCTGGCAGTGGATCTAATGACGAGCGGGGGCAGGGTCTGCGGGGCACTAACCTACGACATCAGACATGCGGATTTCGTGCTGATTCAAAGCAAGGTCACCATCCTGGCTGCGGGCGGGGGTGGGAAGTGCTGGTCAGTCACCACCAACTCCCACCAGGGAACCGGAGACGGTTACGCTTTAGCCGCCAGGGCGGGTGCGCTCTTGTGTGACCTCGAACAGATACAGTTTCATCCCACGGGAATGGTCTACCCAGATTCAGTGAAGGGCGTCCTGGTCACTGAGGCGGTGAGAGGCGAGGGCGGATATCTCTACAATGTGACTCCCCAGCTTCAGGAGGCGATCGACCAAAATATCCGTCTCAAGAGAGGGGGGGACAAGCCACGAAGGCTTGACCCTGAAGATTTCGGCGCCGAACGGTTCATGTGCCGATATGATCCACAGCGCTTGGAGCTGGCCAAGAGAGACATTGTTACCAGGGCAATTGCCCGGGAAATCCTCGAGGGCAGGTGCAGCGGATCGGGTGGAGTAGTGCTCAGTGTGGTTCATCTGGCCCCGGATTTAGTCCGAGACAGGCTTTCAACCACCTGCAAGCAGTTTCAGGATTTTGCCAGTATCGATATCACCCTGGAGCCCATGGAGGTGGCCCCCACCATGCACCATGTTATGGGCGGGGCGGTGATCGATGAAGAGTGCAGGACCTCGCTCAAGTCGTTATATGCCTGCGGGGAGGTGGTAGGCGGCATCCACGGCGGCAATCGAATCGGAGGCAATGCCCTGGCCGAGGGTCAGGTTTTCGGAGCCATTGCCGGGCAGATGGCGGCTGAGGAAGCGAGAGCTGCCGGGCCTGCTAACGGGGATATTCTGAGATCGGGCGACGAGATGGCAAGGTGGTTCGCCTCGAAACTGGGAAGTGGCGGGGGCAAGAGCCGGCCTTGTCACATCAAGCGGGGATTGCAGGAGGTCATGACCACGAGGGTGGGGATAGTGAGGGACGAGAGCGGTTTACGGGAGGCAGCTGATGCCATCGACAACCTGGAAGAGGAGTTCCAGCAAGTTGGGGTCAGAGACGGCCGTCTACCTTTTGACCAGGACGTGATTGACTACCTTGAGGTTCGCAATATGTTGCCCTTCTCAAAGCTGGTAGCCCGCTCAGCGCTGCTACGCCGTGAGAGTCGAGGCTCACACTATCGAAGTGATTTTCCAGATAGCGATGAGGCGGATTTCAGCGGCAACATCTTTGCCCTAGGAGAAGAGGTTTGGCCAGAAAAGAAGTGGAGCTGAGCATATTCCGCTGTGACCCCCAATCCGAGGTCGCTCCCCACTACGACAGGGTAAAGGTCGAAGTTGACCCCCAGCAACCGGTCACGGTACTGGATATATTGCTCAGGGTGCAACAGCAACATCTGCCCGATCTGGCCTTAAGCTATAGCTGCCGTGCCGGACAATGTGGTTCCTGTACCCTCAAGATAGACGGGGTTAACCGGCTTGCCTGCAAGACAATGGTGGATAAGGATACCCTTACCATTGAGCCTCGGGACAACTGCGAGGTTATCCGTGACCTTGTTGTGGATGCGGAGGGCGACCTCGAGCGGCTGCTTGAGGGGCGGACGGGGTTCAGGAGCCGGCTCAAGCCTCCTCACAGGATAAAGCCGGAGGAATACTCGAGGCTGTCCGGTATTCGGGAGTGCATAGAGTGTCTTGCCTGCATGAGTGCCTGCCCGGTGAGGAGCGTGACCGATAAGTATAAGGGGCCGATGGCCATGCGAAGCCTGGCCAGATTCGCTTTTGATCCCAGAACGTCCGGTGTCGAGGGCCACCTTCGCCATGCCCTGAGGTCGGGGTGCCACTATTGTACCGCCTGCAGGAGGTGCACTTACTCCTGTGACAAGGGGATAGACATCGCCAAAGACAGCGTGGTGGCGCTTCGGAGAGGCATCTATCAAGATAGCTCTTTGCGGGAGCTCGTCCCAAAGAACATAGTTGCCGTCACCGAGGCGATCGAGGGGGCGGGCAACCTGTTCAGGCTTGATAATATCGAGAGGGCGGATATCTGGAGCTGGCAGGTCGAGGATGAGCTGGACCTTTCATCTCTGGTGAACAGAGAGGCCAAAGTAGCTTACTTTGTGGGCTGTCTCACCTCATTCAAGGTATCGCTGGACTTCATCGCCCAGAACACAGTGAGGATTCTTCACCGGATCGGGGAGGACTTCACCATCCTGGGGCCGGAAGAGTTCTGCTGCGGGCTTCCCTCGCACCTGGCCGGCGCTGGGGAGGAATTTCTTGAGCAAAATATCCGTGCCCTGGAAAAGCTGGGGATAGAGAGGTTACTGTGTACCTGCCCCGGCTGCTATAAGGCATTCAAGATACTCTATCCCGAGAGGTTGGGCCATGGGTTGCCTTTCCAGGTTCAGCATCTCACTGAGTATATCAGCCAGAAGCTCGATGCCGGCGATCTGAGGTTCGCTCATGCCGTGCCGCTGAGGGCCGCCTGGCACGATCCCTGTGACTTGGGAAGACACTGTGGCGTTTACGATGAGCCGCGCCGGATACTGAAGGAGGCCGGGGTGGAGGTGGTGGAGCTCGGCACTAACCGGGATAACTCCAGGTGCTGTGGTCAGGGTGGGCTTTTGCCCATCGTCGATGAGGAGGTCTCCATTGCCCTGGCCAAGCAGAGGATTCAAGAGGTGAGGGATGCCGGGGTATCGGCACTGGTAACCGCCTGCCCCAGCTGCCTCGATCAATTTCGCAAGGTTCAAGATGGGCTTGAGCTGTACGATATCTCGGAAATCATCTTGAAGGCGCTATGAAAGGGAAAGTTCCCATGGTCAGGGTTGAAGGTTTCGAATTACCTGAGGAGCTGTACTACGACAGAAAAGAGCACCTGTGGGCCAGGATAGAGGAGGCCGGGGTGCGAGTGGGTTTAGACATGTTCGGGCAGAAGGCGGCGGGGACCGTGGTCTATATCAAGATCATGCCTGCGGGCAGGCAGGTAAGGAAGGGGCGGGCCTTTGGCTCCGTTGAGGCGGGAAAGTACGTTGGAGCCCTCAAAGCGCCTGTCAACGGGAAGATAGCTGAGGTGAATGAGGCGGTCATCGCCGACCCCGGTCTGGTCAATAACGACTCCTATGGCGCCGGCTGGTTTGTCGTCATCGAGCCTTCGAGCCTGGAGGACGATCTGGCTGATTTAGTTCACGGCCGGGATGAGATACAAAGCTGGCTGGAGACGGAGATAGCAGAATATCGGGAGAAAGGATGGCTTGAGTAGCCGGGGGGCGATGTTGGTAGGCGAAGGTTCCGGACCAGGACATTGGAGCTTTGGCAAGGAGATATATTTCTATGCGCCGGGCCTTAAACGCTATGAAACATCCGAGTTCTCTCAGAGAAACCCGCAGGGGTTTGTCCCCATCAGCGTTACCGGGGGGGATTGTGCGCTCCAGTGTGAGCACTGCAAGGGGAAGCTGCTGCAATGGATGAGGCCTGCTGTGGGGAAAGGGACGCTGTTTCAGCTATGCCGGCGTCTGGCTGAGAGCGGCACCCAGGGCGTCCTTATCAGCGGCGGCTCGGATGCCGGGGGGATGGTCCCTCTCCTCAGATATGCGGATGAGCTAAAGAGGGTCAAGGAGGAGCTTGGCCTGACGGTGCTGGTGCATACGGGGCTGGTGGACGAGGCGCTGGCGCGGGCACTTGAGGCGGCGGGGATAGACGGGGCCATGCTCGATGTCATCGGGGCCGACGAGACCATCAGGGACGTCTACCATCTGGAGGCTGTGGTGGCAGACTATGAGCAGTCCCTGGCTCTCTTGGCGCGATACGGGGTGCCGACCGTGCCTCATATCGTTCTGGGGCTTCACCACGGCAAGTTCCTTGGTGAGGAAGCCGCTCTGAGGCTGGTGGCAGGCTATCCCATCTCTGCCCTGGTGTTGGTGGTAATCACCCCGATGGACGGCACACCTATGGAGGGGGTCTCTCCACCGGGGGCAGGCGATCTCGGTCGATTCTTCGAGAGGGCGAGGCTGCTTCTGCCCGATACGCCGGTGATGCTGGGCTGTGCCCGTCCCCCGGGGGAGAGAAAAAAGGCCATCGACCGCTTGGCCGTGGATACCGGGTTGAACGGCATCGCCTATCCCGCTGAGGGAACGGTCAGCTACGCCAAGAGCAAAGGGCTCACTCCCAGATTTCGTGAGACCTGCTGCTCCCTGATACCGAGTTAGAGCCTTAAGAGGGGGTGCTTTGGCAGCCTGGAGATACATTTCCGATGACTCGGTCACCGCCAGTTTTGGCCTGGCTGGAGACGAGTTCCTGATGGCAGGATACAAGAGCTCTCAGCCAAGGCCGCCGACGCTGCGCCTCTATACTTACCGGTCTCACTGCGTCATAGTGGGCAGGTTCCAGAACGTGGAGGCTGAGCTAAACCCGCAGGTGGCATTATGCTTCGGTGGGAAGCTGCCGGACCTGGAGGCCGGGCTGAATGTCCCGGACTGCCGCATACGAGGTATAGCCATCAACCGCCGTCTCACCGGCGGCGGCACCATAGTCATGGGGGAGGATCAGCTGGGAATGGCGCTGGTCACCTCTACCCGGTACCCCGATACCCCCGCTCACCCCAGGGAGATATTGGAGAGATACTCCCGGGGGGTTCTGGAAGGTCTGCGCGGGCTGGGCATCGATGCCTGCTTTCGGCCCAAGAACGATATAGAGGTTGGCGGCAGGAAGATCGCTGGCCTGGGAACCTATATCGATGAGGATGGCGTCCTGCTCTTCCATACGAGCTTATTGGTGGACCTTGACATCCCTCTTATGCTGAGCCTGCTCAATATTCCCTTTGAGAAGATCTCCGATAAAGAGGTCGCCTCTTTCCAGGAGAGGCTCACCACCGTCTCCCGCGAGCTGGGCCGCCAGCTGAAACCGCCCGATATTCGTGAGAACATCAAGCGCGGGTTCGAGAAGGCGCTCGGCATCGAGTTTTCGGCCATGCCGTTCAGCGAGGCGGAGGTGAGCGGGATAAGAGGCTTGGAGCGAGAGAAGTACCAGACCAGCGACTGGGTGTACCAGAGAACGCGGTCACCGGATATGGTTGGGACGAGCCTCAAAAAGACAGAGGCGGGGCTTTTGCGCATCTATGTTGCCCTTAATGGCTCGGTGATAAAGAGCATACTTATCACGGGGGACTTCTTCTCGACCTCACAGACCATCAACGATATCGAGGCCAAACTCAAGTGGAGCCCGGTCGAGAGGGCAAAGATCGAGGAGACGTTGGAGCGGGAGCTCTCTGCCGGGGGCAGGTACATTATGGGGCTGTCCCCGGAAACCCTCACCGAAGCCATACTGGATGCCGCTGCCAATGCCAAACTGAAAGGGGGACCTTGAATGGGCCTCAGCTCAGGGGATTCGGGCTCTGAGGCGCGGCTGTCAAGCCCTGAGTATCTGCGGACCAGCCTGGCGGCGGCCATGGTGCTGGGAGTGCGGCCGGGAAGGTTCTATAGGGACATCAAGCTTGGCTGCATCAACCTTCTGCTCACCTATCCCGACGGATGCCGGGCGAACTGCGCTTATTGTGGCCTTTCCAGGTCTCGCCCGGGGGATTTTGGCCGGAAATCTTTCATCAGGGTAGACTGGCCTACCCTGGCCACCGAGGAGATGCTGGACAGAATGGTTAGCCGTCAAAGCGATATACGTCGAGTATGTCTTTCCATGGTCACCCATCCCAGGGCCTATGCTGATACCGCCACGCTTGCCGAGATCATCTTGGGCAGGGTTCATAGGCCGCTCTCCGTGCTCATCGCCCCCAGCCTCTCCGACCGTGATCATCTGCGGGAGCTGCGTTCCATCGGGGTAGATATCATCGGGATCGGGCTGGATGCGGCCAGTGAGCAGGTCTTTGAGCGCACCAGGGGAAAGGGAGTGCGGAGCCCGCTTTTATGGAAGAGGTATTGGCACGTCGTCGAGGCTTCGCGGGAGCTTTTCGGCCCCTTCAAGGTAAATGTTCACCTCATGGTGGGCATAGGTGAGAGCGACCGGGAGCTGGTCGAGATGCTCTACCGTTTGCGGGACATGGAAGTCGCTGCCTACCTTTTCCCCTTCTACCCTGAAGAGGGATCGCGCATGGCGAGGAGGCGGAGGCCAAGCCTGGTCAGGGTGCGCAGGCTCCAGCTGGCGAAACACCTCATCGAGGAAGAGCGAATGGGGATAGAGCGGATCGGCTTCGACGGGAGGGGCAGGATCACCCGTTTGGAGCTTCCCGTGGCCATTCTTGACGGGGCTATATCCAGTGGCATCCCCTTCCTTAGCGGGGGTTGCCCTGACCGGGATGGCGATCTGGTTTGTACTCGCCCCTTTGGCAGCTATAGGCCGGGCGAGCCCTTCCGTGACTTCC
>JAUVWM010000047.1 GCA_030604105.1 Dehalococcoidaceae bacterium | reverse complement strand
CCCGAGGTCTCTACCTCGGCCTGAGCCCCGATAACCCAGTCGCCGATCACCCCCAACCCCAGCTGGCAGGGCAGCCTTGAGCCAAAGCCATCGGCGATGACCACGGTCCTGGCAGCCAGGCTCAGCCTCCTGCCTTGGCACTCAGCCTCTACCTTGACGCCGTCGCCATCGATCACGATATCCTTTACCCGGCTGCCTAAAAGATATTCCGCCCCTTCCCGCTGTGCCCTCTCCCCCAGGGCGGCATCGAGGCCAGCCCGGTCGAGAGCGTAACCTTGAACCGTCTCCTTCTCCAATCTGACAAAGGCGCCCGAGGGCGGGAAAAGCTTGGCCGACCTGAACTCTGCTGAGATCACTTCCCGGGGGATGGCGAAGCGGTCGAGGCATTCCCTGCCCACGATGCCGGTACAGGTAACGGGCTGGCCGATCTCCCCATGCTCTTCGAGAACCGCCACCCGGTGTCCCAGGCCGGCCAGCCTATGGGCTATGTAATTGCCACAGGGGCCACCGCCTACGATAGCCGTGTCGTACAACCTTAGAGCCTCACCTCCTGGCTGACAGCCGGGCTTGGTGCTGGCTGATAGCCGGGAACTATTTGCTTGAGCTTTCTCTTTATGGCCTCGGCATCGCTCCCCAGGGCCAGTTCCTCCAGCTCCTCCAGCTCTTGCCACAGCTGAGTTGCCTCTACAGAGTTGGGTCTGGCCACAAAGATTTTCCTGTGCACGGTGGCGCTGACTTCCTCCTCGATGGTGAGCAACTCCTCACAGAGCTTTTCCCCCGGCCTCAGGCCAATGAGCTTGATCTCTATATCCCCCTCCTCCAGGCCGGAAAGCCTGATCATATCCTTGGCCAGATCGAGGATCTTGACCGGCCTGCCCATGTCCAGAAGGAATATCTCTCCCCCCCTCCCCAGCCCAGCCGCCTGAATGATCAGTTGCACCGCTTCGGAGATGGTCATAAAATAGCGCGTTGCCTCAGGATGGGTGACCGTAATCGGCCCCCCCTGGGCGATCTGCCGTTTGAACAGGGGAACTACACTGCCTTGACTGCCCAGGACATTGCCGAACCTTACCGCTGCAAATCTGGTCTGGCTCACGCTGGCTTTACACTGGATCATGGCCTCCCCTATCCGCTTGGTGGTCCCCATGACACTGGTAGGGTTGACCGCCTTATCGCTGGAGATAAAAACGAACCTATCGACCCCATATCGGTCAGCCGCCTGCACCAGAACCCTGGTGCCAGTGATATTGTTGAGCACCGCTTCGCCGGGGTTCAGCTCCATCAGAGGGACATGCTTATGGGCAGCGGCATGAAATATCACCGTGGGCCGATGAGCCTTCATGACCTCGTCCACCCTGGCCTGGTTTTGAATGTCGCCGACTACGATCTCCATGTTGAGGGCGGGGAACTTTTGACGAAGCTCCAGCTCTGCCTGGTAGATACTGTTCTCCCCCCAGTCGAAGAGGATAAGCTCCTCGGGCTCATAGATAGCTATCTGACGGCACAGCTCGGAGCCGATGGAGCCGCCAGCCCCGGTAACCAAAACCCTGGCCCCGGTTAGATATGAGGCCACCCCCCTCAAGTCCTCGGCGTATGGCTCCCTGCCCAGAAGGTCCTCTATTTGCACCTCCCTTATCTGGCTGAAGATTATATCGCCGGCGATGAGCTCATGAAGGGCGGGCAGCGTCCTGAACCTGACCCGGCTCCTCTCACATTGCTCCACGATCCGTCGCATCTCGGCGCCGGAGGCTGCGGGAATGGCGATCACTATCTCCTCTATGTGATGCTGGCTGACCAGGTCGGGGATATCCTCGGTTGTCCCCAGCACCGGCACTTGATAGAGATTTCGCCCCAGTTTGCGCCTGTCGTCATCGACACAGGCTACGGGCTGATAGCCGAGCTTGGAGTTCTTGTCGATCTCGCGGATGATGGTCTCGCTGGCATCCCCCGCCCCCACGATAAGAAGCCTCTTGCCCCTGACCCCCGCCTCCGCTTTTTTGGCCGTTCTTTCCCTCCATATCCTGAAGAGGAGACGCTCCCCGCCAACAAACACCATAAGAAGCAGCCACTCCACTATCAGGATTGTCTCGGGGAAGGAAAGCCGGGTGGCCGCCAGCACTATGGCGGCTATCGCCACCGAGCTCGCTGTTATGGCCTTAGACAGGGCCACAGCCTCTTTGAGCCCCATATAATACCAAACCCAGCCGTAGAGACCAAAGACCCGAAAAGAGCCGAGACAGACGACCACACTGAGCGGCACCAGCCACCAGTACTCGCCCACATAGTCCAAGGCCTTGGTGGAGAAAAACCTTATGCCGAAAGCGCCGACGGCTGCGGCGGCAACCACGGCGGCGTCCGCCGCCGCCAAAGCGTATCTTCGTTTGTCACCAGCCAGCACAAGCCGGATCATCCTAAAACCGCCTTCAGGTTATCGACCACGTAGTCCACCTGCTTCTCCTCCATCTTGCTGGAAAAGGGCAGGGCGATGGTCCTCTCGGCAACATGTTCTGCCAGGGGCAAATCGCCCCGCCTATAGCCGAACATCTCCACGTAGAAAGGCTGGAGGTGGATGGGGGGGAAATAATTGCTGCAACCTATGCCGCGCTGCCTCAGGCCATGCAGTATGCGGTCTCGGTCCAGCCTGGAGTACCCCTCCGCGAGGATAACCACATAGACGAACCAGCTTCTCTTGACCTGGGGAGAGGTACAGGGTATTCTTATCCCCTCTATGTCCTTTAACCGCTCGCTGTACATCTCGGCCGCCCTCTCCCTCTTGGCCAGAAGCTCCTCGATCCTCTCCATTTGAGCGATGCCCAGGGCGCAGTTTATATCGCTCATGCGGTAACTGAAACCCAATCTTCGGTGCGCCAGCCACTCCCCACCATCCTCCCTCCCCTGATTCCTCAGGCTGCGACACAGGAGGGCGATTTCCTCACTATCGGTGACCACAACCCCACCCTCACCGGTGGTCATCTGTTTATTGGGATAAAACCCGAAAACAGCAGCCTCGCCGAAAGAGCCCGCCTTCCTGCCCTGATATTCCGCCCCCAGGGCTTCACAGCTGTCCTCTATCAGCCTCAGGTCATGCTTTCGGGCTATCTCCTCAAGCCTTTTCCACTCGGCGGGATGCCCGAAAATATCCACTGCCAGGATAGCCCTGGTCGCGGGGTTGATCCTCTCCTCGATGAGCCCGACATCCAGGTTCAGGCTCAGGGGCTCGATATCGACGAAAGCGGGCCTGGCTCCTTCAAATAGAATGCAGTTGGCCGAGGCGATGAAGCTGAAGGGGGTGGTGATAACCTCGTCGCCCGCCTTTATCCCCAGGGCCCGGATAACCAGATGCAGGCCGCTGGTGCCGCTGTTCACCGCTACGGCATATCTGGTGCCCACATACCGGGCCATTTTGGCTTCAAACTCGACAAGCTTGGGGCCCAGGCTCAGCTGAGGGGTGCTCAGGGCCTCGGCCACGTATTTCAGCTCTAGATGGGTGATATCCGGGCAAGAGAGTGGAACCTGCACGCTACCTCTTCATGAACGGTCAGGGAACTTAGCTCCTTTTTATCACCTCACGGGACAATTTGCAACCACCTTTCGCGGCTACTCCACGGTGACGCTCTTGGCTAGATTGCGGGGCTGGTCTATAGGGTAGCCCCGTTTCCTGGCTGCATAGTACGCCAGGAGCTGCAAGGCAACGGAATTGACCACCGGGGACAGTAAGGGGGTGGTGCCGGGGATCCAGATAACATGGTCAACCAGTTTATCTATTTCCCGGTCGCCCTCTGCGGCCAGGGCGATAACCGGCGTCCCCCTGGTCTTTATCTCCTTTATATTGGTCAGCAGGGTATCATAGGTATTATCCTGGGCCCCGATGGCCACCACCGGCGTATGGGGGTTGAGCAGAGCAAAGGAGCCGTGCTTCAGTTCCCCGGCGGCACAGCCTTCGGCATGGATATAGGATATCTCCTTCAGCTTCAACGCCCCCTCCAGGGCCACGGGCAGATTGATGCCCCGGCCAATGAAGAAGGCGTTATCATATCGTGACAGGTACTCGCCTAGCTCGGCGATGTCATCCTGGCCGTCCAGTAGCTGCTGCACCTTATTGGGCAGCAGCCTCAGCTCCGCCATCAACCTTTCCCGGGAGCTGGTATCTATCCGCGCCCAAGCTAAAGCCAGCAGGTAGAAGGCAACCAGCTGGGCTATGAAGCTCTTGGTAGCGGCAACGCTTATCTCAGGCCCCGCCTTGATATAGAAGGCCTCATCGGCGATTCTGGTGGCACTGCTGCCCACCACGTTGGTAATGACCAGTGTCTTGCAGCCAAGGCTCTTCGCTTTTCTAAGGGCCATCAGGGTATCTGCCGTCTCCCCCGATTGGGTGATACCTATAGCCCAGGTCTTGCTCAACAGGGTGTCATGGTAGTTGAACTCTGAGGCAAGCTCCGCCCTCACCGCTACCTTGGCCAGTTTCTCCAACAGGTACTTGCCCACCAAGGCGGCGTGATAGGAGGTGCCACAGCCGAGCAGCAGGACCTGCGCTATATCTCCATTGGCTGCTATCTCCGGGGCCACCGGCTCTATGGCCGAGAGATAGCCTCTAAGGGTATTCTGGATCACCCTGGGCTGCTCATGGATCTCTTTGAGCATGAAGTGTTCGTAGCCGGTCTTCTGGGCCTCCTCCTGAGTCCAGGGGACCTGCTGCACCTGCCGGGACACCTCATGGCCGTTGTTGGCGATGGTTATCTCCCTGTCAGTGATGACCCCGATATCGCCATCCTCCAGGTAGACCACTCTATCGGTGTAATCCAGGATTGCCGCGGCATCGGAGGCGGCGAAATTCTCGCCATCGCCGAGGCCGATGAGCAGGGGGCTCTCGTTTCTGGCCACCACCAGCTTTTTGGGCCCTGTCTGGAGGGCGATGATGGCATAGGAACCCTCGATCTGGCCCAGGGCGGTGGCCACTGCCTCGGCCAGATCGCCCCGGTAGTATTTTTCGATCAGGTGGACTATAACCTCGGTGTCTGTTTCCGAGCTGAAGATGTGCCCCTCCTGGGTTAGCTGCTGCCTGAGCCTGAGGAAATTGGTTACTATGCCGTTATGGACCAGGGCGATCTGGCCGGCACAGTCCAGGTGGGGGTGGGCGTTTATCCCGGAAGGCCTGCCGTGGGTTGCCCACCTGGTGTGGCCGATGCCGGTGCGCTCATTGTTCAGGGACAGCCCTCTCTGCAGCTCCGCCACCTTGCCCTGGTCTTTGTAGACCTGGATGCCATCGCCCAGCAGGGCCAGGCCGCAGGAGTCATATCCCCGGTACTCCAGCCGCCTTAAGCAGTCTATCAGGATGGGCTGGGCTGGTCTGTTGCCGATATAGCCAATGAGTCCGCACATGCTTACACCACCAGGCCTTCGTCGGGGACGTTTTCCCCGATGAGCTTGAGCGCCTTGATTCGGGCGTGATTGCCTATCTTGACCCCGGGCTGGATGATAACGTTGTCCTCCAGCGTGCAATACTCCCCCAGCATGGCACCGATCTGCACCCAGTGATGTTCACCATCCACCTTCACCTCGGTCTCGTCGCTGCGGGCCACAATATGGCCCTTGAGCTGGCATCCCCGGTCGATTATGGAGTCTTGAATGGTGCAGTTTGGGCCGATGTGGGAGTTATTGCCGATGACGCTGTTCTTGATCTGGGCAAAGGGGGAAATGTAAACGTTGTCCCCGATGCTGGTGGCGGGCAGGATGTAGGCACCGGGCCCTATTTGGCAGCCCTCACCTATGAGCGCCGGGCCCATGATATAGGAGTTTGACCTGATTACAGTGTCCTTGCCGATGGAGACCGCGCCTGAGATGATAACCCCTTGCTCGATGGTGCCGCCAATCTGGGCAGGGATTTGATGCAGGGCCAGATCGTTTAGCTGCAATATGTCCCAGGGGTAGACTACATCCAGCCAGGTGCCTTTTGCCTCAAGGGCCCTCAAGGGGTGGTGGGCAATCATGCGGCGCAGGGCGGCGGGGAGGTCGAGCTCCCCCTCCACAAATTCAAATACCTCTTTGCTGAGGGCGTAGATGCCGGTATTGACCAGGTTGCTCCCCGCCTCCCGGGGCTTCTCCACAATATCCGCCACCTTGCCCTGCCTTAACGTCACCACTCCATACTTGGAGACGTTCTCTTGCTCTTTGATCAGGATTGAGTTGGGCTTGACGGTGACGAGATCGGCAATGGCACTGGACTCGATGATATTATCGCCCGGAAGGACGAGGAATTTGTCCTCGGCCACCTCTCTGGCCTGGCTCAGGGCATGGGCGGTGCCCAGTTGCTGCTCTTGAGTGAGGTACACCATCTCCGCGCCAAACTGCCCCCCGGAGCCGAAGAAATCTATGACCTGCTCTTTTCTATAGCCCACCACCACCACCACCTGCCGGATGCCATTCTTGACCAGCGCCTCAACCACATATTGGATTATGGGCTTATTGGCTATCGGGATCATCACCTTCGGCTTCAGGGCAGTAAAGGGCCTCAGCCTTTGCCCCTCACCGGCGGCCAGAATCACCGCCTGCTCTATCCTGTCCACCTCGCCTCCTAAAGTATCAAAGTATCTTGGAATGGGGCAGGATAACGCCGCTGGCCACTGCCCCGGGACCGATATAGGTATTTGAGCCTATGAGACTGCCCACATTGATGCAGGCATTTATCCCGGTTTGAACCCCATCCCCCAGGATCGCCCCCAGCTTTTGCAGCTGGGTGTTGATGCCCATCACCTCTATCGCCTTCTTGTCAAGCCTCAGGTTGGCGATCTGGGTGCCCGCCCCCAGGTTGCAGTCCTCCCCGATGACGCTATCGCCGACATAATTATGGTGCGGGACCTTGGTCCCCCCCATGATTATGGAGCGCTTGATCTCCACCCCGCTCCCGATATGGCAGCCATCGCCGATGGAGGTGGCGGGGCGGATATAGGCGTTGGGGCCTATCTCGCAGTTCTCCCCGATAGCCACCGGCCCCACTATATAGGAGTTGGCTCTTATGGTGGTGCCCCTGCCAACAGAGACCGAGCCCTTTATGACCACGCCCCCTTCAATCATCCCCGAGTTTTGCGATTTCACCCCCCGGAGAAGTGTCTCATTTGCCGCCAGCAAATCCCAGGGATAGGTGAGGTCAAGCCAGTAGTCCAGCCTCTCGTAGCGAATGGGGTAACCATCGTCTATCAATAGCTGGAGGCAATCGGTTATCTCATACTCCCCCCTGGGCGATCTCCTGATCCGGGATATGGCATGGAATATGTCTTCGGTCAGGAGATAGATGCCGGTATTGGCCAGGTTGGAAGGGGGGCTGGCCACCTTCTCATAAAGGCCGACGATCCTGTCCCCTGCTATCTCCACCACCCCCAACCCCTGGGGGTCGTCCACCTCGATGATGCCCAGGCTGATACTATCCCTGGCCGTCATCTTGCCTATATCTCTCTTTTTGACAATCACATCGCCGTTTAGGGCCAAGAACCTGTCACCTGCTGCCCCCTCAACCAGTCTCAGGGCATAGGCAGTGCCCAGATGTTTCTTCTGAGTCACATACTCGATGCTCACCCCCCATCTCTCCCCATCCCCAAAGTAATCACGAACCCGGTGCGCATGATGGCCCACGACAAAGATAAACTCCGCGATATCTGCCTCTTTAGCTTCCAGGAGCAGGTGCTCAAGCAAGGGTTTATTGGCTAGGGGCAGCATCGGTTTGGGCCTGGTGTCGGTGAGAGGGCGCATTCTGGTCCCCCCTCCGGCGGCTAGGATAACTGCCTTCATCTCAGCCCCTCCTCGAGGGCCTTTATGGTTTCGATGCCCATGAATTCTTGGGCGCGGCTTTGGCGCTATGTACCTTCGGGTGGGCTAGCGCTAGGCCTCCGCCCCGCCGGATTTATCCCCCTTATGCTGTCGCTTTAGAGCCTGGGACAGCAGCCGGGACAGGCGGCTCTTGGGGCGCCGTTGGCTGTGATCTGCCTCCTGGTAGTATTGATAGTGGTAGGGATAATAGTAGCCACCGGCATGGGCTGCCAGCCTGTTTACCACCACACCCAAGATGGGGGTGGCGCCAGGGGCAAGGGCTTCCTTCACTCGTTTGAAAGCCTGGGACCTGGTGTGTCCGCTGTCAGCTATCAGTATAATGCCATCCACCTTGGTGCTGAGGATGGTGGCGTCAGCTATACCCAGCGCTGGGGTGCTATCGAAGAGCACCAGATCGGCCTTGTCCTTTAACCTCTGTGCCAGGTAATCCATGCGGGCGGAACCGAGGAGCTCGCTGGGATTAGGGGGTAAAGGTCCGCTGGGCAGAAGCTTCAATCCCTCCACCTGGGTTGGCTGGAGAAAGCCATCTATATCCGGGTCCTGAGCCAGGAGCAGGTTGGTGACGCCAAGGTTGTTGGGCACACCGAAGAACCCATGTAAGGCTGGGCGCCTGAAATCCGTATCTACGGCGATAACCTGTCTTCCCATCTGAGCTAGGGCTATAGCCAGATTGGCCAAGATGGTGCTCTTACCTTCCAGCGGATTGGCACTGGTGACTAGCAGGGTTTGTATCGGCTTATCCAAGGTGGCGAATCGAAGGTTGGTACATACCACCCGATAGCTCTCAGCCAGGGGGGAGCGGGGATGAAGCTCGCTGATCAGTTTGCTTTTCCCCTCCCCTTCATTCCGAGCCCGTATGATATGGCCCAGGGTGGGCAGCCCGGTCACCCGGCCCACATCCTCGGTGGTCTTTATGGTATCATCCAGGTAATCGATGGCGAAAGCCAGGCCCCCCATCACCACCAGACCAAGGACGGCAGCCAGGATGGTATTCTGCCTCACTTCGGACTTGACCGGTGAGCTGGGCAACAGGGCTGGCTCTTCTACGGTAATGGCCATGGCCGCTTGAAGCTGGGTGCGCTGCAAGCTGTACTGAGCGATGAGGACCCGGTAATCGATCTGGAGATCCCGGAGATTGCGGAGCTTGTCACGCTCATCCGCGCTTAGCCCTTCGGTGGCTTGAAGCTCCTCCAGCTCTGAGATGCGTGCCGAGGTAGCTTCCAGCTGTACTTCCACAGTCCCCAGGGCACCTCGGATCTGGGTCTCCCGCTGCTCCTGCTGCACGGCGATGAAGACCTCGGCGGTCTTGTTGGCGATGTCCCTGGCCAGGGCAGGATCGGCATGTTCCACACTCAGCTCAATAAGGGGGGTGCGGCTATGGGGATTGACGCTGATCATGTGTTCCAATTCACTCGGGGAAGAGGGGAGATCGAGCTCGGCGATCACCTGTTCCAGAACCGGGCGTTTCTCGATAAGCTCGGCGTAGGTCTCGGTGAGTCGCTGGCTGCCTAGGATAGCTTCGTACTCCACGGCGCTTGGATTGGCTGCCTCACGGACAAAGACGGTGGTGGTCGCCCGGTAAACCCGCTCTGTCCCATTTGTTATGGCATAGCTTATGCCGCCGGCAACGACAGGTCCCAGGACGATTAACCACCACCACCGCCGCAGCACGGCCCAATATCGGCGAAGCTCCATCTTTAACCCTCTCTAGCTAACCGTAGGAAGAACGCTTTTAAGCCGGGGCGCCGGCGCAGCCACCATATTGCGATGGCTATGATAACGAATGCCCCCAGGCCTATCGCAGCCCACACCCAGACTGGTGTTGGCCTCGGCTTCACGGTGAAAACCGCATATGACCCGTCCACTTCAACTGTGTAGTCGCCCTTCTTCTCCCTGGCCACCTTGAACCTCACTACCTGGCTTGCATCTGGGGCAAGGGTCACCTCCTCTTTAGCCACCTCCTCCTCGTTTATCTTCAGTATTACCTCATAGATGCCCTCACTGCCCCCGATATTGCTCACCTCGGCGCTGATGCTCACCTCTTCCCTGGGCTCGACCTTGACAGGAGCTACGACGAGATGGCT
>JAUVWM010000052.1 GCA_030604105.1 Dehalococcoidaceae bacterium | reverse complement strand
CACTAACTACGTTCGGCCGCCTCGCCACGCTTCCTGCGGGCAACGAAGAATATAAACAATCCAACCGCCACTACACCGGCGATAATGCCCAGGATGAGTGACCAGGGGACTGCCACCGGTGCCTCCTCTATGTCGAACTCAGCTTGCAAGCCGTCTATCTGCACGCCGTAGCTGCCGAGAACATCTCTAGACACGCTGAAGATCACCATCTGGCTGGCCCCAGGGGCCAGGGTTATTTCCTGCCTAGCTTCTTCCATGCCCTCTATCTTGAGTGACACGGCGTAGGTGCCTTCAATGCCGCCCGTGTTGGTAACCCATGCCGAGATAGTTACGCTCTCGCCAGGCTCCGCTGTGGCCGTGTGGTCGACCGGTATGCTAGGGGGAGGCGCTCTCCCAACTGAGCTGCAGCCCTGCTTTACTGGGTGTAGTCGTAGATCCCCTTGCCCGCTTTCCTGCCTAACCTCCGGGCACGAACCAGCTTCCGATTCAGGGGACAAGGACGGTATTTGGGGTCTCCCAGCTCGGTATAGAGGGTGTTCATCACCGCTAGCTGGGTATCCAGCCCGATCAGGTCAAGCAGAGTCAGGGGCCCCATAGGGTGATTGGCTCCCAGCACCATCGCCTGGTCAATATCCTCGGCACTGGCTACCCCCTCCATCAATAAATAGAGAGCCTCGTTTATCATCGGCACCAGGAGTCTATTCACGATGAATCCCGGGGAGTCTTTGGCCTCTATCGGCGTCTTGCCCATTCTTTCGGCCAGCTCTCTAGCCGCATCAACGGTATCCTGACTGGTTCCATAGCCGCGGACTACCTCCACCAGCCTCATCGCCGGCACCGGGTTGAAGAAGTGCATGCCGACAAACCTCGGCGCCCTTTGGGTCGCCGAAGCCATCTCCGTGATGCTCAGGCTGGAGGTGTTGGAGGCGAAGATGGTCTCTGCCGGGCAAAGCTTATCGAGCTGGGTGAAGAGCTCCTTTTTAAGCTCCATATTCTCGGTGATGGCCTCAATTATGATGTCGGCCTCTTTAGCTGCCTGGGCCAAGTCCACGACGCCTGTGATTCTAGCCATTACCGCCTTGGCCTCGTCCTCGGTGATTCTCTGCCTGGCTACCGACTGCTCCAGGTTCTTCTCGATGGAATTCAGCCCTCCCTCAACCAGCTTGTCATCTATGTCCCTTATCTTCACCTCAAGTCCAGCCCGGGCGGCCACCTGGGCGATCCCGGAGCCCATAAGCCCGGCGCCGACCACAGTCATTCTTGTTACCTTCATCGCTTTGGTTCCTTTCTCGCCGATTTTTTGGCTCAAGTTTAAGATGTCCCACTCTCGCTGACGACGTACACCGATGCCACCGCTTCCCTGAGGTGGGGGGGCATGTTATGTCTATTACCCCATCTCAACTCTCGATAAGGCCATGCCCGACCACTTTCCACGCCTGTGCCGACTATCGGCCCCTTGAGCCCGGCTCAGAACTGATCCGGGCGAAGCTGTGCGTCTGTACCCCCGTCGGCGTAGTAGACGGCCCCATGAACGAAGGAGGCCTCTGGACTCAGGAGGAAGGCCACAACCGCGGCTATTTCGTCGGGCTCTGCGTACCGCCCGACCGGTATAGGCACAGCCCTTATGGCATCACCGACGGCACTGTCGAGGCACCTCTGCAGCATGGGGGTTTTGGTATTCCCGGGCGCTACTGCGTTCAGTCGCACGCCGGCGTTGCCCCACATCGGCGCCCGGCGCCGCACCGCTCGCGCCACGGCGTGCTTCGATCCCATGTATGCCAGCGCCGTATCGCCTGCCTCCTCGATGAGCTGCCTGGCTTCGGCCTCATTATGCTCCAGTAAGGCCAGGACGTAGGGATTCTCGTACAACGAGACCATTTGCGCCGAGTTCGATGAGATCACCACGACTGCGGGATCACTTCCCCGCCGCAACAAGTCAAACAGCCCGTCGAGCAGATCGACCATGCCGAAGTAGTTGACTGAGGCAATGAGAGACGGGGACTGCGCATCGGGACCGAGCCCGGCGCAGGCCGCCAGACGATCGATGCCATCGCCACAGCGCCGTTTCACGCCGGCGATGGCAGCCTCGCGCCCCTCGCCGGTGGAGAGATCCGCGATGATCTCAGCATCCATGATGTCTATTCCCACGACTCGGTCTCCCACCCTCTCGAAATGTGCCCGTACGGCAGCCCCGATGCCCGAAGACGTTCCTGTAATAACCGTTGTCATTGTCAGCCCCCCCTGCCTGGATCTCTTTTGAATATCGTGGCAACTCCCTAGAATTATACCGATACAATCGCTAGACGCACCGGACGCTTTCCTATTCCCTCCTGGTTAGCCCCACCTCAGCCTCGAGGCAGCCCCAGCCCCCTGATGGCGATGATGTTCCTCTGAACCTCGTTGCTGCCGCCGCCGACGTAGGCAGGATACATAAGCCGGCGCAGGCGCTCGAACTGGCCGAAGAAAGGCGTCCACTTGGAACCCTGCTGCAGGGTGCCATAGAGCCCCATTATCTTCATGGCGGCGTACACGAGGCGCTGTAGCTGCTCGCTGCCGAGGGTCTTGACCATAGCCGCCTCATAGTGGGGGACTATCCCCCGGCTCACCATCCAGGCGTTGCGGTGGCTGAGCAGGGTGAGCGCCGTAACCTCGGCGGAAAGCTCGGCCAGCATATTTCGGACCGTGGGGTCCTTGCTGAGGGGCTGGCCGTTGCGCCTCGTCTCCCTGGCGAACCTGACCAGCTCCTCGAGGACGCGCACGTTTCGCGGGACGTCATCCAAAGAGATTCTCTCCATGGTCAGGGCTGTGGTCATATAGGTCCAGCCCTGGTTCAGCTCGCCCACCAGGTTTCGCTTGGGCACCCGGACATTATCCCAGAAGACCTCGTTGGTCCTGCCGTCGGCCATGGTCCACAGGGGGCGGACGGTGATCCCGGGGCTGGACATGTCCGCAATGAACAGGGAGATGCCCCGGTGCTTGGGCGCATCGGGCTCGGTCCTGGCCGCCAGCCAACAGTACTCGGCGCGGTGGGCGCCGCTGGTGAAGCGCTTTTGACCCTTGATTACATAGCCATCGCCATCGGCTACAGCCCGAATCTGGAGGGAGGCCAGGTCGCTGCCGGCCTCAGGCTCGGTATAGCCCAGGCAGAACTCTATCTCGCCGCTGATTATCTTGGGCAGAAACTCCCGCTTCTGCCATTCGGTCCCGTGCATCGCTATGGTGGGAGCCACAATACGAGAGCCGGTGAGGGGGAAGAAACTGCCATGATAGCCCCACTCCCAACTGAAGATGTAGCGTTCCATGGTGGGCGCCTCCAGGCCGCCGTACTCCCTGGGCACTCCCAGCCCCAGCCAGCCCCTCTCGCCCAGCTTGCCCCTCAACCAGCGAAAGAACTCAGGGTCATCATCCCCATATGCTGGGGCCATGGCCATGACCCGGCGCTCCTCGGGGATCTCATTGTCGAAGAAATCGCGGAGCTCCTGCCTGAATCTCTCCTCCTCCTCAGTGAAATAGAAGTCCACCCTGGCTACCCCCTTTCTACAACATCACTTGCCCCGCACCATACCTCTCCGAAGGATAATGCTGCGCACAGCAGCCGTCAAGGGTGGGCGGGAGGCCTCCTCCTGGGCCTTGCCCACCGCCGGCATCATCCTCACCTTGCTTGACCTGAATTCCACCAACGTCTATCATTATTCTGAGGGACAATACGCCTGCAGCATGGGCACAGGGCACAACATGCGTATTCTGGTTGTAGACGACGATCCCGAAATTGTTCTTACAAGCACCAGCATAAGGGAGACACCCTATGATGAAGTATAGCATGTTAGGTTTTGTGCTTGCCCTAGTTATCGGCTTGTTTGCAGCCACGCCGGTCTACGCAGAGTTGACCAGTGTCGACCTGGAGACAGAGCTCATGTGCTATTGCGACTGCGCCAAGGTGTTGGCGTCCTGCCAGTGTGAGACTGCGGGCGAGATGAGAAGCTCCATCGGGGAGATGATCGAGCAGGGGCAAACAAAACAGCAGATACTGGACTACTTTGTTGCCCAGCATGGAGAAACGATTCTCGCCATTATTACCAATATCGACCTGGAAAAAGAGCTCATGTGCTATTGCGACTGCGCCAAGGTGTTGGCGTCCTGCCAGTGTGAGACTGCGGGCGAGATGAGGAGCTCCGTCGGGGAGATGATTGAGAAGGGGGGAACAGAACAGCAGATACTGAGCTACTTTGTTGCCGAGCATGGAGAAAAAATCCTCGCTAACCCTTCAGAAGCGGTCCTCGCCATTACTACCAAGAAGGGCTTCAACCTCGGGGTCTGGATTCCTCTGTCTGTGGCCACAGCTGGTGGCGCAGCAGCACTCTATTTCATTTTGCGGCGGCGGGTTTGGAAAGGGAAAGCAGCAAAGTAAGCAGCTAAAGAGGTAATTGGGATGGCGGAGGACGCTGTATGCAATCCCGACGGGACCATGAAGCGGTGTCAAGACATTGGGTAATCTCGGCACTTGTTCTGGGCATCTTGGCCCTTGGCCTGACCCACGTTGGCTGCCAGCAACCGGCCTCAGGTCCTCAATCGGATGTTGTGGCAAACTTTACCTCCGACGTCACGGAGGCCAAGGTGGAAACCCCGGTTCAGTTCACTGACCTATCTTCAGCGAACATTAAACAGTGGCTCTGGGAATTCGGAGATGGTGACAGCAGCACCAGCCAGAACCCAACCCACAGCTACGATAGCCCGGGCACTTACACTGTCTCGCTGACAGTCACTGGTGATACGTCGAGACATACTGAAACCAAGCCTGGATATGTCAGGGTCACTGGCGCCAGTCACATCCCTTCCCATGTGACAGGTAAAACACGTGCAATCTACGAGTGGGCAAGAATTCCAGAGGGAAACGCCCTGCTGGAACAGGTGCCCTGCTATTGTGGGTGTAAAGATGTGGCTCACAGACACACAAGAGATTGTTTTTGGAGAGATGATGGGGCATTTGAGAGGCACGGCATGGCCTGCTCTGATTGCCTTGACATAGCGGAAAAGACAAAGCAGATGCATGAGCAAGGGAAAGATATCTGCGAGATAAGAAAAGAGATAGACCGATATTATGCTGCAAATGCGGATTACGGAACCGATACCCCAATGCCCCAAGGCTGTGAATCTTAATTGTTCAGCGAATTACATAGTGAATTGAAAAGCAAATGTGCCGGGCTGCAAGGATAGCTGGTTGTAAGCGGCAGCCAAGGAGCGCTACGCTAGAGGCGACATCTCCAGAGAAGAGTTCGAGCAGATCAAGAAAGACCTATACTGATTCAGAATGCGGAATCCTAAAGTGCTGGCCGAAGACAAAGCCACGCAGATCGCTCAAAGGCGTTACAAAAGGGGAATACAATCGTGCTTTCCTTCGTCAGCGCAACGGGACTATGAAAATCGAGTCATTGGATCCTATGAGGTTGATGAACAGCCGATCCCCTGACGGGTCAACCAGCAGCCCGCTCGGTTCATCCCGGGCTGATTTGACCGTAGCGAACAGGCTGACAGACTGAGCACGAGCCAGCGGATCGGCCCCCGTCACTGCGTACCACACCTGGTTTCGCCGCCCGGCCAGGAGCCCCTCCTTCCCCATGTCTTCAGCAATGTAGAGGTTTCCCTGAAGGTCGCTGGCCAGATTGTCTGGCCAGTCCAGGCCTTCCGCGTACTCGTCCCTGCCGCTAAGGTACTTGCCGACGGTGGTTATCTCAGGGTCGGCGAGGTCGATGCTGATGACCCGGTGCTCTCCCGTGATGGCTACATACAGGACAGAGCCGACGATCTCGATATCCTCAGGCCGGTCGAAACTGGTTCCCTGCCCGCTCCCGGCGGGGCGCCAAACGGCCTGAACTCTGTGCTCCTCCAGCTCTTCGCTGTCCTCCAGGAGGACCAGGACATCCAAGTCCCCAGAGGCGAGGGAATCGGGGCTGAGGGGACTCCGGGGCCGGAAGCGATAGATTGACCCTTTGGGGTCCTCATCCACGCCGTAAAAGAAGCCCCGCCAGTCGATAGCCAGCCCTTCATGCCTGCGTTGGCCGAAGGCCGGCCTGAGCGCGTATTCGATCCGCTCCGGGGGGGCCAGGGGGTTCAGGATCTCGAACAGCTGGCCGCCCTGGCGTTCCTCCGCCACCAGCAAGGTGTCCCACGGCGTCCACAGGAGGCCATCGAGCCGGACGAACTGGGTGCTGTGAAGAAGAATGACGACCTCATCTGCCTCCAGATCTATCCGGGTTACCCCTGCCTCGCTTCTTGTCTCATGGGAGGTGAAGAGATAGCGCCCGGTCGGGTCCAGCATGTTCATATCGCTGTTGGACAGGAACGGAACTTGACGGCCGGTGGGCCCGTAGATCGCTGTGCCTTCGGCGGGTCCCGGTTCAATGAGGACGGTAAAGCCCTGGCCGCTTTCAACCTCAAGGATGGGACGGCCGACCACATCCAGGCCATGGAGCCACCATCCCAAGGCGAAAAAGATGCCGGCCACGCTCATCAGTATCATCGCCAGCATGGCCCAGCGAAGGACTCTCAAGACAGCCCCCAATATCGAGGATGATTGCAGGATCTATATATTATAAGACACGCACGCATTAAGCGCACGCACAGGCCGTAATGCCTTTTGTATTCGGCTCAGGTGCGCAGGATACCCTTGTTGCCCTTCCACTTGACTGTTCTTGTTGAAAAGAGATGCCCCATGCACTTTAGGGTCGCGCTCTCGGGCAGAATTGTGTCCACGGAGAACACCGAACTCTCCGCCGACCTCTTCCCTCCAGGTGTCCCACTTTCGCTGACGTCGCACACCTCAGTCTCCTCTCCCGAGCTCGATTAAGCTTCAGGCTGTCTGACCTTGATGTGCGCGCGCTTGCCTTCCAGGGAAAATTCACCTCGTCTCTTTGCTGTGGCAGGACGGATGTAGCCTCGCAGAGCGAAAGTCGCGTAACTGAAGTAGGCGACCACTTCCACCAAAGAGGGATTCGCATTATAGCCGAAGATGGCGGTCAGGAATTTGCCGAATGTCGACTTTTCAGGAAGGACGTAGTTGATGTCCCATACGTGCTCTACCACGGGCGGGATAATCCCTGCCTCGTGGAACTCATGGACCCCGTGGGCCAGCAGGCCGGCGGCAAACAGAACGAGCAATAGGCTGGTCACATTGAAGAAGGCCCTCAGATTGAGCCTGGATGTACCCTTATATATGCTGTACCCTATCACCATGGCCAGAGCCAGACCGATAAAGCCTCCCAAGGCAGATAGGCCGCCCGATTCGGTTGTTCTCGTGGCGGCGAAAAGAAATAGTACCGTCTCGATACCTTCCCTGGCCACTGCCACGAAGGCAAGCACCACCAAGCCCGCCGCTGAACCGCTTCCCAGTGCTGAGTCTATCTGGGTATGAAGATGGCCCTTGATATTGACCGCCTGCTGGCGCATCCAGTAGACCATCCAAGTGAGCACCCCAGCGGCGGTCAACATGGCAAGGCCCTCAAAAATCTGCTCAGCCCGGCCTTCAAGCTCTCCGGCCGACAGATAGATGACCACGCCGGCAACCAGGCTAACCGCTACCGCCAGTAAGGTCCCCAACCAGACGCGCGTGCTCATCTGGCGGTTGCCGCTTCTGGCCAGGTAGGCTAGCATAATCCCAATGATGAGGGCGGCTTCCAGGCCCTCTCTGAACGTTATCAGCAGCGAGCTGAGCACCTTAGACCTCCTCTATCAAATAGATTGGGCACTTGTCGCTATTGTTAGTACCCATAAATAAACACAGTTAGATGATACTAATGTCATACACTAGTATATACTAAGCTCACCGCTGTGTCAATGGACAAAAATGTGACTCGCGAGGATCCCTGAGGGTAAGGGGGGGCTAAGCGGATATCGGTGTTATGAGCGTGACAATGGTGTGACCCAGACCCAGGCTGCCGCCTTGGTTCCCAGAGAAAACTCTCCGTCACCCACCAGCAAGGTGATGGTTCCGGCGTAACTGGCCACTTCTCTGACCGTGATCCTTGCCCCGGGCTTGATCCCGGCCTGCTCCAAATATCTCATAAGCTCCACCAGCCGGGTTGCCTCCTCAGATATTCTCTCCACGACCACCGTTTCCTCAGCAGCCACAGTATCAAGGGGAACACCTTGAATGGAGGGCAGGATATCGCCTACGGGGATGGGGTTGCCGTGTGGGCAAGTTTTAGGCTGCCCCAGAGCGTGATACAGCCTTTCCATCACTTTTTCCGAGATCCCGTGCTCCAGAAGGCACGCCTCCTGGTGGGCCTCGTGCCACGGTATCTTGAGAACGTCGGTGAGCAGCCGCTCCGCCAGGCGATGGCGGCGCACGACGCTCATGGCCATCTTCATTCCCTTTTCGGTGAGGTTGATTTCCTTGCGCTCGTTGGCGGCGACTAGCCCATCGCGCCCCATGCGCTGAAGGGTAACCGTCACTGTCGGTGGAGACACCTGTAGCCTTTCGGCAAGGCGAGCGGCCAGCACTTTCTTCCCTTCGCTGACCATGTTCAAGATGGCTTCCAGATACTCTTCGACGGTGGCTGTGGCATGTGTTTCGTCTAGCATCCACTTACCTCGGCAACCGGGTCGTGCCAATTAAGGACCACTTCACCCCGGTGTTAGCCAATGCTAATTCTAGCCTCACGAGCCCTTTCAGTCAACCTTTGAAGACGACGGATGGCTGTGGCCTCTCATCGCAGGGAAAACCCGCCCGTACACCTTGCAGCAGGCTCTTACCGATGCAGGTGAGATGCACCTGGAACCCCTTCCCGAGTGCAGGCAAGAGCCATCGCCCTGCTATGCCCTTGCTGGCATCAGTGACGATACGCACTTTGCCGTCGAATTTCATAGCTTTTCCTTACTTCGCAGGTGCGGCAAGCTCCAGCATCACTCCATCTGGATCTCTAAAGAAGCAGGCCCTATGTAGCAAGGGGCGCACTGCCCCAGGACGTAATTCCACATCTCGTGGGGGAGCAACGAATTCAACACCCTTTGCCTTTAAATCCTCATAGGTCTTGTCAATGTCATCCACAGCAAAGCATATACGAGCGATGCCAACATTGTTCATAGCGTCGTAAGGCTTCCCTTTACCCGGTGGCTTAGTCCACTGAAGAAGGTCGATCAGGGTAGCGGGCGATGTCTTTGAACCTTCGCCGAAGCTGAGCAGATAAGCACGGTACTGGGCAACGCCCTCAAAGCCCATCGCCTCTGCCAGCTCCGCTGATTCACCTCCTCCAAGAGCTGAGACAACCTTGGCTCCCAGTATGTCCCGATAGAACCTCAGTGATCTTTCGATATCTGTACAGACCACATTTACATGCACAATTCTGGCAATCATTTCTCCTCCTTGGTACCCGGGATTTCCCATTTCAATGCTTGACAAGGGCTTGACAAGGCCATACCCGGTTTTTCAACGCCTGCGCCGATTATCGGCCCCTTGAGCCTGGCCGTCAAGCCTCCTGGGAAGACCTTGACAGCCAGCGGAGAGGGGGATAACATGGCCGCAATAGTTGATGTGGGAAATCCCAGTT
>JAUVWM010000024.1 GCA_030604105.1 Dehalococcoidaceae bacterium | reverse complement strand
TCGGGTCAATCCCGATATGTGCTGGGCATCGGTGGAAAGAATAGCCCCCTGCGAGGACGCCTGCCCCATCCATATGAATGTGCCCGAGTATATCATGGCCATAGCTCAGGGCAGGCTCGAGGATGCCTCCAGGCTGATCAGGCTGACCAACCCCCTCCCCGCCGTCTGCGGCCGTGTTTGCTATCATCCGTGCGAGGATGTGTGCATCAGGCGCCATGTCGATGACCCCCTGGCCATCAATGCCCTGAAGAGGTTCGCCGCCGATGCCGTCGATAGCGACGAGGTCGAGGTGCCCCATGTTGCCAAGGGCGACAGGCGGGTGGCGATCGTTGGCTCCGGGCCGGCTGGCCTGGCGGCGGCCCACGACCTGGCCCTCTTCGGCCGCGACGTGAGCGTATTTGAGGCCATGCCCCAGGCGGGGGGGATGCTGCGGGCCGGTATTCCCGAGTACCGCCTGCCCAAGGCGGTGCTTGACCGCGACATCAAGTACATCGAGAGGCTGGGGGTGAGGATAAGGACCAGCACCACGGTGGGCAAGGATGTCAAGCTCGAGGACTTGAGGAGGAACTATCACGCCATCTTCATCGCCACCGGCACCCACGACAGTCTGAAGCTGGGCGTGCCCGGCGAGGGGCTTGAGGGTGTGGTCAACGGCCTTGACCTCTTGCGGGGGGTGAACGGGGGGCAGAAGGTCGGGATAGGAAGGCGGGTCATCGTCATCGGCGGCGGCAACGTAGCCATCGATGTCGCCAGGACTGCCGTCCGCCTCGGGGCTGAGGCGGTGCGCCTGGTGTGCCTGGAAGCGGAGGCGGAGATGCCGGCCTTTCGCTGGGAGGTCGAGGAGGCTATGGCCGAGGGTATCGCGATCCAGTGCTCTCGGGGCCCCAAGGCTATCCTGGGCAGCAACGGCAGGGTAGCCGGCTTAGAATGTATGGTGTGCACAGCGGTCTTCGATGCCGAGGGCAGATTCAGACCCACCTTCTGTGAGGAGGAGGTCTCGGTTATCGAAGGGGATACGGTCATCCTGGCCATCGGCCTGGCGCCGAACCTGGACTTTGCCCAGGCGGCGGGACTCGAGCTGTCAGAGCGAGGCACGCTGGTGGCGGATGAGGCCAGCCTGGCCACCGGCATCGACGGCATTTTCGCCGGCGGCGACGCCCTCAAGTATCCGGGCACCACGGTCGAGGCCATGGCCGCGGGCAAGAAGGCCGCCCGCTCTATCGATAGCTATCTCATGGGGATAGACCTGGGGGAGCTTGGCCTCGATGGGCGGGTCCTTGAGGTGGATGAGGGCAGGATACCTGAGGTCCTGGAGCCTAGACCGCGCCGCAAGCAGCCTGCCCTGCCAGTTGGCGAGCGGGTCGGTTCCTTCAAGGAGGTGGAGCAGGGATTGCCCAGGGCAGAGGCGATCGAGGAAGCAAAGCGGTGTCTCTACTGCAGCATGTGCGGCAACTGCGTTTTCCTTCGCGACCAGATGTGCTATGAGACGGCGGGCCGTTTGCTCTGATGGTGGCGAAACAGGCCTAATTTGCATGGAAGAAACGGAGATGGCTTGGAGGTAAGCGATGGAGCGAGCGAGCTACGATGTGGTGATACTGGGCTCGGGTTGCGGTGGCATCAGTGCTGCGGCGATGGCGGTCAATAGCGGTTACAGGACGCTGCTGGTGGAGCGGCAGAGCTTTTTGGGCGGCAGGTGTTCCAGCGTCTACTACAAGGACTTTATCATTCCCACCGGCGCTCCCTGGCTGGGGGACGATGGCCCGCTGGCCAAGCTCGCCCGGGAGACAGGGGGCAACTGGGAGATACGATGCCCCGAGCCGCCCCAGATGTTCAACATCGATGGCAAGGATGAGGCGATGCCGGCCAAGGGTGGACTGATGCATATCATGAGCAAGGCCGCCGGCAGCGAGGAAGAGGCCAGGAAGGTTATGAACGCCATGCGGCGAGCGCTCACGTGGGAGGAGCCATCGCCGCTGATGTCCATCTGGGACTGGTTGCATCAGTATACCAGCAATCCCGGAATTGAGATGGTCTTCGAGTGGACGGCCATGCATGGCACGCATCTCTGGGAATGGCCGGTCTCGGATTTCTTCAAGTTCTTCATCGTCAACATGCCCTTCAGGCGGTTCGGCTTTGCCCCCCACGGTGCCATCGCCCTCATGAAGTCGCTGGGCGAGGCGATAGAGGCCAAGGGGGGCGACATCTGGAAAAACTGCCCGGCGACAAGGATCAAGGTGGAGGGAGGCACGGCCACCGGGGTGGTAGTGGAAAGGGATGGGGAACTGGTAGAGGTCGAGGCCAAGGCAGTGATCAGCAACGTAGGCCCCAAGGGGACGGTGACGCTGGCGGGGAGGGAAAGCTTCGACAGCAGCTACCTCAGGGAAGTGACCGAGAGCTACCGTCCCATCGCGACCACCATAGTCTGGTTCGAGTCCAAGAAGCCTTATCACGAATACCCCGGCTGGTACAATGTGGTCAAGGACGGGAAACTGCGCCCCGTTTTCCACATGACCAACCTGTGCCCCGAGCTAGCGCCTCCGGGCAAGCATCTCCTGTCCGGGGGATACAGGCCTGATAGCTGCGCCCTTCCCTACGATGCGAGCAAGGGGGTTGAGATGGCCATCTGGGATGCCAGGAATTTCTTCCCCGATTTCGATAAGAACTGCAAGCTGTTGCTGGCCCAAACCTTCTGGAAGGACTGGCCGGTGCAGCGCAGCTGGCCGGGCTACAGCCTGCGCACCCACAAGACACCGGTGGAGATGCTATATAACGTGGGCGATGGCGTGTTGCCGGAGGGCTGGTCGGGGACTCACGCCTGCGTGGAGGACTCGCGGCGGGTGATGGAAGACCTGGCAATGCGCCTCAAGCCCGCGGCGGCAGAGGCCAAAAGCCAGGCCTAGATAACCGGTTTGGAGGGCAAACGCTCCTGTCCCCGAAGGCCCGGAAACAAGAAGGCCCACTCTGTATCTTCTCTTTACTTAACGCATGGGTTATACTCTAGCCAAGATTTTCCCGGGGGGCGAAAAGGGGGTGCGCCAAGAGTGGCAGCCAGTCCCGGTCAAGTGCTTCTCCGGTCATACATATGCCGAGCGTCCTGACTCTTTCCTGTGGCAGGGCAGGGAGCACAGGGTGCGAGAGGTGGAAAAGGCCTGGCGGGAGCCTGGGGCGAGGCATTTTCGGGTTCGCACCGAGGATGAGGGCTGCTTCGAGCTTCGCTACCAGGAGGCACAAGACCAATGGTGGCTGATTCTGCAGGCAGGGACAATTCCTTGAGGGGGAGCAGACATGAAGGAGATACTTAAGACCTTGGAGGGGAATGCCCGAGCTACAGCGGAGCAAATCGCAACCATGACGGGCAAGTCGGTGGCCCAGGTGAAACGCGCGATAAAGCAAGCCGAGAAGGAGCGAGCCATCGTCAAATACAAGACGATAATCAACTGGGAGAAGCTGGGCGAGGAGCAAGTTCAGGCCCTGATCGAGATCAAGATCGCGCCGCAGCGGGATGTTGGCTTCGACTCCATTGCCGAGCGCATCTACCGCTTCCCCGAGGCGCGCTCGGTCTACCTCGTCTCGGGAACCTACGACCTGGCGGTGCTGGTGGTGGGCAGCAGCATGCATGAGGTGGCCGGCTTCGTGGCCCAGAAACTCGCCCCTTTGGAGTCGGTGCAGGGGACAGTCACCCATTTTCTTCTCAAGCGATATAAAGAGGACGGAGAGATCCTGGAAGGGGAGACAGCGGGAGTAAGGCGGTTGCCGCTAACATTGTAGCCCGGCACCCTGAGCCTGGCGGCGAGGAGGTCTTTATGTCAATAACTGGCGCGGTTCGGGCTAAAGGCCCTCGGGGCGCCATCTCGCAGCGGGTGGGCCAGCTGGCCCCCTCGGGCATCAGGAGGTTTTTCGGCCTGGTTTCCTCCCTGGAGGGCGTCATCTCCCTGGGAATCGGCGAGCCTGATTTCGCCACCCCCTGGCATGTCACCGAGGCAGCCATCTACTCCCTGGAGAAGGGGCAGACCATGTATACCGCAACCTATGGCTTGCCCCAGCTGCGACACGAAGTGGCCCGTTACCTGGAAGATCGCTATGCTCTGCGCTACAGCCCCGATGATGAGCTGCTCATCACGGTGGGCGTCAGCCAGGGGCTTGATCTCGCCACCAGGGCCATCCTCGACCCCGGGGACGAGGTCATCGTGCCCGATCCCGGCTATGTGGCATACGGCTCCTGCGTTGTCCTGGCCGGGGGCGTGCCCCTTGCCGTGCCCACAAGCCAGGAGACCGATTTCAAGCTTGAGGCCCCCCAGGTCGAAGCCAGGCTCAGCGACCGGACTAAGGCCATCATAATCGGCTATCCGGCAAACCCTACCGGCGCCGTCATGGCCAAGGGCGAGCTGGCCGGCATCGCCGAGATAGCTCGAAAGCACAACTTGCTGGTGATCTCCGACGAGATCTACGCCCGGCTGGTCTACGGGATGGAACACACCTGCTTCGCCACCCTGCCCGGGATGAAGGAGCGCACCATACTGCTCGGCGGGTTCTCCAAGGCCTATGCCATGACCGGCTGGCGCGTTGGCTATGCCGCCGCCAGGGCCGAGATCATCGAGGCCATGAGCAAGATTCACCAGTACGCCATGCTCTGCGCCCCGATAATGGGGCAGGTGGCAGCTATCGAGGCTCTGAGTTCGGGGCAGGCTGCCGTCGAGGAGATGGTGGCCGAGTATGATCGCCGTCGGCGGGTAATAGTCAAGGGGCTGAATGACATAGGGCTGAGCTGTTTCGAGCCCAAGGGGGCCTTCTATGCCTTCCCCTCGGTGAGAGGCACCGGGATGTCCTCGGAGCAGTTCGCCGAGAGGTTGCTCCTGGAGGAGAGGGTGGCGGTGATCCCGGGCTCGGCCTTTGGCGCCTGCGGAGAGGGACATGTCCGCTGCTGCTATGCCGCCTCTCTGTCCGATATCGAGGAGGCGCTGGAGCGGATGGGACGCTTTGTCTCCAGGCACTCGCCTGGCTAGCGCCTTCCGGCAGCCTCCCCCACCAAGCCCATGAACTCGCGGTGAAGGGCGCCGTTGGCGGCCACCAAGGCAGTGCTCCGAAAGTTGACGGGCTGCTCTCCCCAATCGGTGAGCTGGCCCCCGGCCTCCCGAACCAGAAGGATGCCGCTGGCTATATCCCAGGGGTAAAGCCAGCGATGGCAGTATAGATCGATCCGCCCGCAGGCAACATAGGCCAGCCCCAGGGCTGCCGAGCCCATGACCCTCAGGCTGTGTACCCGGGGCCACAAGGCAGTGGCCATGTCAAGCAACTGCCTGCCCCCCTCGTCGTCATATCCCATGTCAAAGCCGATCAGTGAAGTCAGAACCGTTTCCCTCCGGGAAACAGCGATGGGGGAGTCGTTGAGGAGAGCGCCCCCTCCCCCCTCCGCCCGGAAGAGCTCCCGTCTCAGCGGGTCATAGGTGAGCCCCATCAAGATCTCCTCGCCTCGGACGAGGGCGATGGTGACGGCGAAGAAGGGAATGCCAAAGGCATAGTTGTTGGTGCCATCCAGGGGGTCGATGATCCAGAGATAACCCGAGTCCGAGGTGACACCCTCGGATTCCTCGGTGAGAATGCCGTGGCCGGGGTACTCCCTCCTGATGATGCCCACTATAGCCTCGTCGCAGAGGACGTCCACATCGGTCACCAGGTTGCCCCTGCCCTTACGGACCACCTGTTTCTGGCTGTGGAAGCGGGCCACTATGATGTCGCCGGCCTCTTTTGCCGCCTGGATTGCCACTTCCCAGGCTCCCTTGCCGCTGGCAGATACGGGCAGGCCGCTCATCGCGCTGCCCCCGGCATAAGCCCCATCCTCTCCTTGACCTCGGCGAGGGTCTGGGCGGCGATGGCCTGAGCCCGGCGAGCGCCGTCGTTGAGGACCTCGACCACATGCTGGGGCCTGGCGGCAAGCTCAGCCCGCCGGTGTCGGAAGGGCTCAAGGGCAGCGTTTATGCCCTGAGCCAGGAGCTTCTTGCAATCAACGCAGCCGATCTCGGCAGCCCGGCACTGGCTGGCGATCTCGTCGAGACGAGGGGCGGTGAAGAAGTGGTGCAGGCTATAGACATTGCACACCTCGGGGCGACCGGGATCGCTGCGATAGCGGCGAGCGGGATCGGTGACGGCAGTCATGACCCGCTTCAGGGTCTCCTCGGGTGAGGCTGCCAGCTCAATATAATTATTGTAGCTCTTGCTCATCTTCCGAGCCCCGTCCAGCCCCAGCACCAGAGGGAACTGGGTCAGCTTGGCCCGGGGCTCGGGGAAGGTTTCGCCAAACAGATGGTTAAACCGGCGCATGATCTCCCGCGCCAGCTCCAGGTGGGGAAGCTGGTCCTCGCCCACGGGGATGGTGTCTGCCCTGTAGAGTGCGATGTCCGCGGTCATGAGCACCGGGTATCCCACCAGCCCGTAGTTTATGTTGTGGGGCTGCATCCGGGCCTTTTCCTTGAAGGTGGGGACGCGAGTGAGCCAGCCCAGCGGGGTGAGCATGCCGAGCAGGGTATACAGCTCCATGACTTCGGGCACATCGGACTGGACGAAAAGGATGGACTTCTGGGGATCGAGGCCGGCTGCCAGCCAGTCCAGCATCATCTCGTGGATGTTCTCCTGGAGCCTGTCGGTGTCCTCCAAGGTAGTGAGGGCATGGATGTCCACTATGCAGTATATGCACTCGTAAGCCTCCTGGAGGCTGACATAGTTTTGAATCGCCCCCAGATAGTTGCCCAAGTGTTGCCTGCCCGTGGGCCGGGCACCGGAGAAAACGCGACCTCTGTTCATCTTACATCCGCTCCGGGGCAGTCATCCCCATGAGGTGGAGGGTCTTGGCCAGGACGATCCTGGCTGCCTCCACCAGCTTCAGCCTGGCCTGAGTCAAGGCTTGGTTCTTGGAGATGACCCGGCACTTGTTGTAGAAGCTGTGAAAGGCGGTGGCCAGATCCTGAGCGTAGTGAGGCAGGTGTTGCGCCTCTAAACTTTGGGCCATCATCTCCGTTAGCTCGGTCAGAAGCAGCATCTTCCGGATCAGGGTCAGCTCCGGCTCCGTGGTCAGCAGCGAGACATCCCCCTCACTATAGTCAATCCCCCGCTCCTGGGCCAAACGCAGGATGCTCGAGATGCGGGCATGGGCATACTGGACGTAATAGACCGGGTTATCCTGCGACTGCCTCTTGGCCAGCTCCAGGTCAAAGTCCATCTGGCTATCGGCGGAGCGGGACAGGAAGAAGAAACGGCAGGCATCGGCCCCCACCTCCTCCGCCACCTCACGCAGGGTGATAATGTCGCCGCTACGCTTGGATACCCGGACCAGCTCGTCGCCGCGGCGTAGGGTGACCATTTGAAAGATCGCCATTTTGAGCCTTTCCGGGTCTATCCCCAGGGCACCTGTCACCGCCTTCATCCGGGAGACATGCCCCTGGTGGTCAGCGCCCCAGATATTGATGACCCTATCGAATTTGCGCTCCACGAATTTGCTGTAATGATAGGCGATGTCAGCGGCGAAGTAAGTGGGGGAACCATCGCCCCTGACCAGCACATTGTCCTTGCTATCCCCCAGGGCCGTAGATACAAACCAGGTGGCGCCCTCCTTTTCGGCGATGTGGCCTCCCTGGCGCAGCTGGGACATGGCCCTCTCATATTGCCCCCCCTGATAAAGGCTCTGCTCGCTGAACCAGACGTCGAACTCCACCCCCACCAGCTCCAGGTCTTTCTTGATCCCGGCAATCATCCTCTCCAGCCCCATCCTGCCCAGCTCCTGAATCGCACTGTCTCTCGGCTCAGAGGCAAACCTGTCTCCCTGGCTGGCAACGATCTCTCGGGCCAGGTCGACCATGTAGTCTCCATGGTAGCCCTCGGCCGGCATATCGGCCTCAAGGCCCAGGCACTGGAGGTAACGGGCGTAAAGGGAGCGATAGAAGGCATCCATCTGGCTGCCGACATCGTTGATGTAATACTCTGTCTCCACCGAGTAGCCGGCAGCGACCAGCACATTGGCCAGGGTGCTGCCCAGGATGGCACCGCGCCCATGGCCCACGTGCAGGGGGCCGGTGGGGTTAACGCTGACGAATTCCAGCTGCACCCTGGCCTTCTTCCCCAGGTCGGTGTTGCCGTAGTCCTGGCCGGCGCTTAAGATCGATGCCACCTGTCCCGTCAACCAACCGCTTTTCAGGGTGAAGTTGATGAAGCCCGGAGGCGCTACGGCAATGCTATCGATCTCCGAGCTGGGCCTCACCAGGTCGGCCAGATTGCGGGCTATGCTCAGCGGGTCCATCCCCGCCGACCGGGCCAGCTTCAGGGGAAGGGGAGAGGCGTAATCTCCGTGCTCAGGGTTCGCGGGGTGTTCCACGGCGACCTCGGGCACAGCCCCCGGGGGGAGCTGCCCCTGCTGTTGGGCCTCAAGGGCCGCTTGTTCCAAAAGTTGCGCGATTGTGTGTTTCAGCATGTCTAATCTAGCTCCACACCTTTATCCTTCCACAGCCGACTCACCTCGCTGGCCAGCAGGCGGTGCTCCGGCTGCTTAAGCTCTGGGTCCTGCTCGAAGAGGCGGAGGGCCTCGCCCCGGGCTTGCTCCAGGAGGGCTATGTCGGAGAGCCTGGCCATGCGCAGGTCGGGGAGGCCGCTCTGACGGGTGCCAAAGAACTCGCCGGGGCCGCGCAGCCTCAAGTCCTCCTCAGCCAGGATGAACCCGTCCTGGATGCGCTCGATCAACGCCAGGCGCTCCCTTCCCTCCGCCGAGGGTGTCTCCGCCAGAAGCAGGCAGTAGCTTTGCTCCTCCCCACGCCCCACCCGGCCTCGAAACTGGTGCAGCGGCGATAGCCCAAAGCGGTCGGCCCCCTCTATGAGCATGACTGTGGCGTTGGGCACGTCGATGCCTACCTCCACCACCGGGGTCGATACCAGGATGTGCAGTTCGCCGGCCCGAAAACGCCGCATTACCTCCTCCTTCTCCGGGGCGCTCAGGCGTCCGTGCAGCAGCCCCAGCTTGAGCTGAGGGAACACATCCCGGGAGAGGCGCTGATATTCGGCGATGGCGGCCTTGGTCTCGATGCTCTCCGACTCCTCGATCAGGGGACAGATGATGAAACCCTGGCGCCCGGCATCTATCTGGCGCTGCACAAAGGCATAGGCGCTGCCCCTTTGCCCGGGATCGAGCCACTTGGTCTTGACCGTCTGTCTGCCCGGGGGCAGCTGGTCGATAACCGAGATGTCCAGGTCGCCGTAAAGGGTCAGGGCCAGGGTGCGGGGAATAGGGGTGGCGGTCATCACCAGCACATGAGGGCTAACCCCTTTGTGGCGCAGCGCTGAGCGCTGCATAACCCCAAAGCGGTGCTGCTCATCGACTACGGCCAGTCCCAGCCGCTCGAACTCCACCCCCTTCTGGATCAGGGCATGGGTGCCGATGACGATATCCACCTCACCTGCCGAGATGCGCCGGTGTAGCTCCTGCTTCTCCCCCTGGCCTATGCTGCCCGTGAGCAGGGCCAGGGTGATAGGGTGGGACAGAGACGACAGGAGCCGGGAGATGCTGGCGAAATGCTGCTCGGCCAGGATCTCCGTGGGCGCCATAAGCGCCCCCTGGCGGCCACTGGCCACGGCAGCCAGGAGGGCCGCTATAGCCACCACCGTCTTGCCGCTCCCCACCTCACCCTGAAGGAGACGGCACATCGGTTGGGAGCGCCCGAGGTCATCCAGTATCTCTGCCAGCACCCGCTCCTGGGCGGGGGTCAGGGCGAAGGGCAGGGAGCTGAGGAAGCCGGCCACCACGTCCCGGCCCGCCTGCAAAGGGCTCCCCGGCCGGTCCTGTTGCCAATGGTGCTTCTTGGCCAGCACCCCCAACTGGATAAGGAAAAGCTCATCGAAAGCCAGGCGGCCCCTGGCGCTATCCCTCGTCGGGCTGCTGTCCGGATAGTGAGCCTGGCCGATAGCCTGGGGAAGTGCCATAAGCTGGCAACGGCTTATGACCTCCGGGGGCAGGAAATCGGGTACCTGCCCCGCCCAGAGGTCGACGGCTTCCTTGATCACCTTGCGTACCGGGCGAGGTCGCAGCCCCTCGGTGAGGGGGTAGACGGGGACCAGGCGCCCGGTATGGATCAACTCCTTATCCTCCACCAGTTCCCACTCCGGAGACTCAAACACCTTTCTCCCTTTGAACAGGCTCACCCGGCCGCTGAGCACCATCCGGGCATTGGTGGGCAGCTTCTTGGCCAGATAGGGCTGATTGAACCAGACCACCCTGAGGTTCCCCGTCTCATCGCCCACAATGGCCTCGGTGCCCCGCCGGCTGCCCAAGGTAGTTACCTGGGCTTCCCATACCGTGGCCAGGATGGTCTGCTCCCCAGCCTCCTCCAGCTCGGAGACGGTCTTTAACGTGCTGTAATCCAGGTGGCGCCTGGGGAAAAAATAGAGCAGGTCGCGCACGGTCCTCACCCCCAGGCGGCGGAACTTGGCGGCCAGGCCGGAGCTAATGCCCTTGATGAGGGTGATGTGTGAGTCAAGGGAATGGGGGCCTGCTGCCGCCGATGGGTGTCTGGGGCGAGGCCTTGTGCCGGCTGCAGGGAGCCTGTTGCTGGAGATTGCCGCCCCATCCTCCGCCTTTCGGCGCTCTGAGGTCGCGCGCTCCATCTCAGCCAGCCAATGGAGGATGCCGGCGATCCACTCCTGGCGCCGACTCCTGTCCAGAGCGGCATACCCAGGGTTTGCCAGGTGAAGCTCCTCAAAGCGGCGCAGAGATCGCGGCTCTGCGATACCATCCCTGGCCTCGCTCGCCCAGCGCCGCAGGTATCTATCCAGTCCCCCTATTACCACCAGGTCGGGATAGCCTTTGCTGCACTCCATCTGGAGTATCTTTCGCAGTGGCTCAACGCTTACCAAGGTTGCCTCCGTCAATCCGCCTGTCGCTGCCTCAGGGCTATGCCCAAGGTGCCTGGCCCAACATAGGTGCCCACCACCGGGCCGAATCTGGCTCTGTACACCTGGCTCTCAGGGAATAAAGGGCCCAGGCGCTGAGCCAGCATCTCCGCCCCATCAGGATCGGTGCTGTGCAAGATGGCCATCTCCTCAATGGGACGCAGCTCCTCTACCAGCTCGCATAGCCGACTCAAAGCCTTACGGCGGGTGCGCACCCTCTCCACGGGATAGGCCTCGCCATCGCGAACGGTCAGCAGAGGCTTTACATTGAGGATCGTTCCCAAGAATGCCTGGGCCTTGCCGATCCTGCCCCCCTTTTGCAGATACTCCAGGCTATCAACCAGGACGAAGGTATAGGTGCCTGCAATGGCGCGGTGCACCATGTCTGTCACCCAGCCCAGGCTTCCCCCGTCACGGGCTGCCTTGGCGGCAGCGATAGCTAGGAGCCCGCAGCCCATGGAGGCCGAGCCGGAGTCGATGACCTCAATGTGGCACCTGCCCGCCATCTGCTCCTTGCCCACCAGGGCCGCGTTATAGGTGCCGCTGAGCTTGGCCGAGATATGGACGCAGATGATCTCATCGGTCTCAGCCGCCAGACTGTCGAAGGCCTCGGCGAAAGCGCTGGGGGAGGGGGCGGCGGTGGTGGGCAGGGTGGGACTCTCAACCAGCCTGCGGTAGAACTCATCGCCATCGAGATCGAGGCCATCGCGGTAGGTATCCACGCCAAAGTTGATGTACAGGGGGACCACCGTGATCCCCAGCTCCTGAGCTATGTGGGACGGCAGGTCGGCTGTGCTATCGGTCACCACTCTAAGTGTCATATCTGTATATGCCTGGCGCTATTCCGCAGACAGGATGTAATGATAATGAGGCTGTCCTCCGTGGATCACCTCAACCTCGGTCTGCGGGTAACGGCGACGAATCCTGGTGGCAATATCCTGAGCCTCAACGGGATTGGCATCTGCCCCGTAGTAGATAGTGACCACCTCAGCCTCCTCCACGCCCATTTGGGAAAGCACATTGTCTACAACACCCCGTATGCTATTGCCCGACGCCACCGGCTCTCCCTCGACAAGGCCCAGAGCTTGCCCCTTTCTGATCTTGAGGCCGCCGATCTGGGCTGACCTCACAGCCTTGGTGATCTCCCCCGTTTTAACCGCCGCCCTTGCCTTCTCCATGGCGGCGAGGGTTGTTTCCAGTTCCTCCTCCTGGTTGGAGGCCAGAAGCGCTGCCACTCCCTGGGGGATGGTTTCGGTGGGCACGATCTCTACCCTTTTGTCGCTGAGGGGCCGGGCCTGCCGGGCTGCCAGCAGGATATTGCTGTTATTGGGCAGCAGGACAACCTGATCCGCAGGCACCCATTCTATTGCCTGAAGCAGCTCCTGGGTGCTGGGATTCATGCTCTGGCCGCCGGGGACGACAGCGGTGGCTCCCAGGCTGGTGAAGAGCTGGGTTAGGCCCTCGCCTGAGGCCACAGCCACCACGGCAATCTTGACTGCTGGGGCCAGGGAGCGGCGCATCTCCATAAAGTCCCCATGCTGATCGTCGATATTCTGGACCTTAATCTCGTGCAGGGTGCCCTTGGAGGTGGCATATTTGATGATTGCCCCCGGATCAAAGGTATGGATGTGGACCCGGACTGTATTTTCGTCGCCCACCACCATAACCGACTCGCCTTTCCCCTCCAGCCTCTTTATAATCCTGTCGGGATCGAGTCTGCGCCCCTCCAACAGGAATTCAGTGCAGTATCCGTAGCCCCGCTCCCCTGGCGGGGCTAGCTCTATCCCCCCCATCCCGGCCGGTATACCTGCCGAGATTATCTGAGGCTGCTGGTGCTCCACCTTATCCATCTCGCCCTTCAGACAAAGGAGGGCACCTTCGAGCATGACATATAGCCCCTGCCCGCCGGCATCTACCACCCCAGCCTCCCGCAACACG
>JAUVWM010000065.1 GCA_030604105.1 Dehalococcoidaceae bacterium | reverse complement strand
GGGGTCGCCCATACTGCGAGCCCTGACGATCACCTTGTCTGTGCCCTCGCCCAGAATGATATCGTCTCTCCTTGTCTTGGCCGTGGTCACGATCTCATCCTTGCTGAGCTCGATGACCCGGTTGGTGTTCTGATGATACACCCCTATGCGGGTGATGAATTCAACGGCAGCCTGGTAGACGGCATCGCCACATTCCGGCTCCGGGATGCTTTCCCCCTCGACCAGCTTCACGTCCTTTTTGCACCTGTCCGCGATCTCCCGCAGGGTGAGCTGGTACTTCCTGTTGAAGTCCCTCTCGGCCATCACCGGGCCGTTCTCGCTTCTCTCCTGGGCCTGAATTATGCTGATCAACTCTCAGCCTCCCTTCGCCATCAGCTTACTCACCAGCTCCACCGCCTCCACGGCATCGGGCGCCCAGCCATCGGCCCCGATGTGATCAGCCCACCCCTGATTGGTGGGGCCGCCGCCGACGATCACCTTGAATTTCTCCCTGATCCCCATGTCATTCAGGTACCGTATCAGCTCCATCTGGACGGGCATGCTGACCAGCATCAGGGAGGAAAGGCCGATGATGTCGGCCTGTGCCCTCTGGGCCTCGCTGATGATGCTCATGGTGGCCTGGTCCACACCCATGTCTCGCACATCATACCCGGCCAGGGAGAGCATGAGCGATACCAGGCTCTTGCCGATATCGTGCAGATCGCCTTTGACCGTGGCCATCACGATGGTGCCCTTGCTCGCGGTTTCTCCAGGGCTGAGGCGGGGCTCGACCAGGGCCACGAGCCTCTGTGCCAGCTCGCCACCCTGCTCAAGCTCCAGCACAAAGTATTGCCCCTGCTCGAACTTCTTGCCCACAGCACTGATCCCGGCCACGATCCCATCCTGGACAATGGCCAGTGGCTCCAGCCCCTTCTCGTTGGCTTCCTTGACCAGGGCTTCCGCCCTGTCCTCTTCCAGCGCCTCTACTGCCTGGCGAATGCTATCGATGAGTTCCATAACGCCTCCTCTCAAATAGGGTTAGCTGCCCGAAATTCTATCACGGGCTTCACCGCCGGGTCAAGGGGGCAGCCAGCCGCCACCAGAGCTTGCAGGGTCTCCTGCGCGCGTGTTACCATTTGGTGTGCCCAACCAAGCTGACTACTCCCTCCTGGACCGGCCGGAGATCCTACAACTTGTCTTCTATCCCAGGATGGGATGGCAACCACCCCCTCCCCGAGCCACCGACCACTGGGTGCCGGTGGCGGAAGGGATATCCGTATCCTGCCGTCTCTATCCGGCAGGGGAAAGCTCGCCCAATATCCTGTTCTTCCACGGCAACGGGGAGATCGTCACCGATTATGACTGGCTGGCTCCCGAATACAATAGACTGGGCATCAGCCTATTTGTAGCTGGTTACCGGGGCTATGGGCTGAGCGGCGGCAGGCCAACTTTCTCGACCATGGTGGCCGATGCCCATGCCATTTTCAACTACTTTGGCCATGCCCTCAGACCCAGGCATAGTGGCCCGCTACTTGTCATGGGCAGATCGCTGGGAAGCTACTCCGCCCTTGAGCTAGCCTCCCACTATCCTGAGCAGCTCGCGGGCTTGATCGTAGAGAGCGGCATCTCCAACCCCGGCCGCTTGTTGAGCCTGCTGGGCGGGGATATACCAGCCTCGCACCTGGAGGACTTGGAAAGGGCAAACCTGGAAAGGCTCCGCTCCATCAGCCTGCCCGTCCTCATAATTCACGGAGAGCGGGATGAGCTGATACCCTATAGCCAGGCGGTGGATTTCCACCGGAATGTGGGCTCGGGGGCCAAAAGGCTGGTCGCCATCCCCGGTGCCGGGCACAACGACCTGCTATTTCTGGGCAGGGAGCAGTATTTCTCAGCCATCGAGGGCTTTGTCTTCGGCTCACAGCTCACCCCCAGTGCCTGAACCCATACCACTCGTTAAGGGCCTGCATCCTCAACGCCTCCGTTATCTCCGGCCTCTCCCTATCCAGATAGTCCGTGGCTTCCTTTGCCATCTCAGGCGGGTATGTCCCTATCAAGTAGGCTTCAGCCTCAAGTCCCTGGCCCGAGCTATGCTGGCGCTCCTGCAGCCCTTCATCATGTGCCTCGACATTCCGGAAGTAGGCCATGTAGTGCGCCGGTATATAGAGCGGAGGAGGCAGCGGTGTCTGGGAGACAAAGGCCACCCTCACCGTGCTAATATAGCCGCTCCTGCTCTCGTCCTCCAAGAAGCTGGTCACCTCCTCCGTGGCAAAACCCTCTTTTTCCATGATCTCGAGCAAGGCTCGTAAACGAAAGAGGTAGCGCAAGTTGGGCTGCGACAGCAGCCCCCGGACCAGGGACTCCTTCTGGGGGGCCCTGACCAGCCTGTGGTAAAGGGCAAACAGCCTCTCCGAGAAGCCGTCCGCCTCCGGCGTGGCGCTGTAGGCATACCGCCCCCGCTGCCGGGTTATAATCCCGTGGGACAGCAATTTGCCGAGAGCCCTATCCACGTACTGTTGACCTTCGGCCACCGCCTTGATAATATCGGCTCGGCTGCCCGTCTCCCCGGCGCGAAGGTGGCGAAGTATTTTGACTATTGTGGGAGTATCATCTATCATGGTAAAGGGAGATCCTGTTGTTCGATTGGATCGCGAGGAAATCTTACAGCAATAAGGTGATATCTTCAAGCCTGAACCTGGATGGCTATGAGCCGATGCCCGTCGCCCACCAGCTGAGGGGCGTAATCCTGCGCCGGATCGGGCAGGGACAACCTGTGCTCCCGGAGATCGATGGCAGGGAGGAGATGAAGGCTGACGTGATCAGAGCCCTTCTTTCCGGGAGCTATCCGTATCTCGTCTCCGAGGAGGGCACGGGGAAGACCAGGCTGGCGCGCTCTCTAACGCGGCTGCTGCCCCCGATACCGGTTATCGCCGGCTGCCCCTACCATGACGACCCGAAATGGCCCGCCGAGCTGCTTTGCCCCCGCTGCAAGGCAAGCAAGAACCCGGCCAAGGAGTTCGGCATCGAGCTGGTCGGTGGCCAGAGGCGCTTCTCCCGCATCCAGGGGAACGAGTACACCAATGAGGCCAAGGTCCTGGGGCTCAAGGATATACAGGCCATCGCTCAAGGCAGAAGCCCCTCAGACCCCCGCGTTTTCACCGGGGCCGGCGTGTTCAGGGCCAATAGAGGCATCCTCATGATTGACGAGCTGCCGGCAATCAGAACCAAGGTGCAGGTTCTCTTCCACCCCATCCTCGAGGAGAAGAAGGCCATCCTGGAGGAGTACAACTGGCAGCATCCCCTCGATCTGATACTCATTGCCACGGGCAACCCCCAGGGCTTTTCCCATGTCAACGAGATCCCCAGGCCGCTTCTGGACAGGGTGGAGCTGATCTATATGGACCTCCCCGAAGAGGATGTGGAGAAAGAGATAATGCTTAAGGAGAGGTTCAGGGTGAATCAGGGGCATGAAGCTGAGCTGGAGGCTTCGCCCCCCCTGCCCAGCCCGTCGGAGATCGCCAGGGGGGTAGCCGCGCCGTGGTGGATAATGGACGTGGTCAACAAGGCAGTCAGATATAGCCGGATCTGCCCCCATGTGGAGAAGAAGGCGAGCATCAGGGCGACCAACAAGGCCATTGACCACACCTACGCCAGCGTCGAGATGGAGGGCAAGCGAGTGGCCGGCCTGCGCCATGCCTATCACGGGCTGAGGCTTGCCCTCAGGGGCAGGGTCGGGCTCCGGGTCGACCTCATAGACTTCGATAACGCCAAGAAGACCTTCAAGCTCACTGACGATCTGGCGGCGGATTTCATGTGGAACGCCGTGGAGGATATGCGGGGGGAGGGGCTTTTAGATAACTGTGAGCGCGACAAGCTCGGCCCTGAGCTCGGCTCCCTCCTGGCCGAGGGGCGCAGCCTGGATGGTAAGGTCCCCGCCCCGCTTCTATCACAGTATGAGGAGCTGAGCAGGACGATAAGGGCCATGAACAGGATGGCAAAGGGCAGGGTAAGGTCGGACCTGCTAAGTGAGGTTGAAGCCGGGCTGTACCACAACCGCCAGGCAGCAGCCGAGTTGAACTACTCAGCGGTGGAGATGCTGGCCAATATCTGCATCCACGAGCGATTCCTGGACCAGTCCCAGATAGGGAGCATTTTCATTCCCCAAAAATTCAAGCCGTGAGCCATGCAAGCCGAGTACTGCACCAGATGCCAGATAGCCCCTGAGGGCGATTTGCTCCGAGAGATCGCCCAGTCCAGCGACCGCTCGCTTCGCGGCCTCCTGAGACAGGGCCACGATAGAGCTGAGAGCCCAATGGGGCAGAGGGCGGAGGGCTACCGCGACCAAAGGGTGCAGGAAGATAAGCAGCAGCTTGCCTCTCTGGAGAACGAGCTGAAGCAGTATCAGGAGGAACTCTCCTATCAGGTCGCCGACTCAGTTCTTGCCGATGAGGACATAGAGGAGATGGTTGCCCGCCTTCTCGCCGATGAGACCATGAAGAGACTCAAAGGGCAGATCAGCGACCTGAAATGGAAACCCGGGACGGTAAATGAGGAGGACCTCAGGCAGGCTCTGGAGGAGTATGAGCGGGAAGGCTACATTGAGATCGAGCAGGGCGCGGTGAAGATAACCTCCAAAGGGGCGAGAAAGCTAGCCGCCAGGGCGTTGGAGAGGATACTCCAAAACCTCGATAGGAAAGAGCTGGGCTCCCACGCCGTTGAGGAGACGGGCTACGGGGCGGAGCTATCACTCTCCTGCCGGCGCTACGAGGCTGGCGATGACTACTCCCTGGTGAACGTGGAGAGGACAGTCCTCAATGCCCTGGAGAGGAGGGGAAAGCTGAGCCTTGAGCCCGAGGACTTTGCAATCCATGAGGAAACCCACCAGACCAGGCTATGTGCCGGCCTGATAATCGACGAGAGCGGCTCCATGCGCAGCAACCACAAGCTGGCCGCGGCCATAGAGACAGCCCTGGCCCTTTCCCAGCTGATCGGCCGGGAGCCTCAGGACTCGCTCAAGGTATTCATCTTCTCCGAGACGGTAAAGCAGATAGAGCCATGGCAGGTGGTCAACCAGCCACTGCGCGGAGGCTGCACCGACATCAGGGCGGCCATGAGTGCCTTCAGGAGGGCGGTCGCCAGTGAGAAGGGCGATAAGCAGGCCTACCTGATCACGGATACCGAGCCCAATGCGGAAAAGGGGAGATTCGTCGGCTTCGATAGAGCCTGCGCCGGCGTCACCGAGGAAGCCATACGCTACCGGCAGCAAGGGATCAAGTTGAACCTGATCATGCTGGACGAGAACCCCCATTTGAAGGTGCTGGCGTCGCAGCTGGCCAGGAAAAACCTGGGCCGGGCTTTCTTCACCTCTCCCCTGAAGCTGGGGGAGGTCGTCATCGAGGACTATCTGCGGGAGAGGAAGCAAAGGGCATGAAAAGCCCCTGCCCTTTATCTCGGGGCGCCCTTCTGCTACAATGCAAGCATGAGAGTCGGCGCCTTTGAACTTTACGAGCCCCTTCCCGAATTGAGGTCCCCCTACCTATTCGCCATGCTCTCGCCCTGGATCGACGTCGGCGCGGTGGGCAGCTCAACCCTATCCCTATTGGAGACCCATTTCGGTGCCAGGGAGCTGGGGAAACTGAGGAGGCCAGGCGTTTTCTATGATTTCACCCGGTATCGGCCCATGGTTTACACCAGGGAGGATCGGCGTGAGGTGAGGATTGCCAACACCTTCATCAACTATGCCACGGGACCGGGGGAAAGCGACCTGCTCTTCCTCCACTCTCTGGAGCCGCACATGTTCGGGGAGACCTATGTCGAGTCCATCCTGAAGGTCATGGAAAGGCTCAAGGTGAAAAGGTACTGCCTGCTGGGTGGCATGTACGACTCAGTCCCTCACACCAGGCCCTTAATAATAACCGGGGGTGCCAGTGAGCCGGGGATGCAAGCGGAGCTGGACAGACTCAATGTGAGCCGCAGCGGCTACCAGGGCCCGACCACCATCACCATCCTGCTCGTGGAACAGGCTCCCCAGCGGGGTATAGAAAACACGACTTTAATCGTGCATCTACCCCACTATGCCCAGCTTGAGGAGGACTCCAGCGGCCAGCATGCCCTGCTCAGCCTGATCTGCCAGCTGTACAATTTCCCCGTAGACCTCAGCGCAGTCCAGAGTAGAGGCCAGAAGCAGTACCGAAAAATCGACCTGGCGGTGGAAAGGGACCCCCAGGTCAGAGAGATGGTCAAGGCGATGGAGATGAGCTACGATGCCGGGTTGGAGGCAAGAGAGGGGCCGGAGGAGATGCCCCGCCTGGCCCCGGAGGTGGAGGACTTCCTCAGAGAAATAGACAAAGGGTTCAGTTCAAACTGATAACCCCCGACGACCGAAAAGCCTCTCTCAGGCCGATATGACTATTCGCCAGGCGTGCGTGTATATGTTCATCTTCCCTCCCCGCAGATAGCCAACAATGGTCACGTTCAGCTCGTCGGCCAATCTCACGGCGAGGTCAGTGGGCGAGCTTCGTGAGGCAACGATAGGCACGCCCACCCTGGCTGCCTTCATCAGCATCTCGGAAGAGATGCGCCCCGTGGTCAGCAGCACGCGGTCCTTACATGAGATGCCGCTGAGCAGACATTCCCCCACGATCTTGTCGATGGTGTTATGCCGCCCCACGTCCTCAGCGATGATGTCCAGCTTTCGACCATCGCCCAGGGCCGAGGTATGGATGCCACCCGTCTCCTTGTATGCCCCGGCCTGGGTGAGGAGGCTTTTCATAAGCATGGCGAGCTGCTCCGGCCCCATGCGCAGCGCCGAATCCACCCCTGGGATGCTGCCGGGGATGGTGAAAGTCGTGCCACCACCACAGCCTGAGGTGAGGACTCTCGGCCGATCGGACAGGTGGAACTCTCCGCTGAGGCGCACCTCAGCTGTCTGCTCCTCATCGCACAGGCGCAGCAGTGAGATCTCATCCACCCCCTGCAGAATCCCTTCGAGATACAGAAAGCCCACCACCAGGCAGTTGAGCTTGGACGGGGTACAGAGGAGGGTGACCAGCTCCTGGCCATTGACAAAAATGGTTAGAGGCGCTTCCCGAACCAGGGCCCCTTCAACAGGAGTGACCTCGTGCTCGGCATAACGCAGGAAGCGCACCATCTCGTTATCGGCTGCGGTTGACAATTGTGCCCCTTTCTCGCTCGCGGGACTAGAAGGGCTACCATCGTCTGGGCAAGGGCCTGGGACTGTTTCGGTTCTTCAGGCCGGTTAACAGAAACAGGGGCAGCGAGCTTTTGGCAACCAGCCACAGTACCCGGGTGAGGTCTCGATGGTCCAGGGCTATCTCCGAGTCCCAGCCCTGTGGCTGAGTGGTGATAGTGGAGACCATGACATAATCTCCCGATCGCTTGATCCCGGTGATGCTGCCCACCGCCTCGATCTTGCCCACGGTAGGCGACGTTATCTTCAGCTTCATAAATCTAAAAGCCCGCAGGAGGCCTGGGGTTCTTTCGCGATCTCAGGCCAGAGACCAGGAACAGGGGAGCCGAGCTGGTGAGCCACAACCATGTGATTCTGGTGATATCGCGATGATCCAGAGCCACTCTCACATTCGAGCGCATCGGCTCCTCGGTATGGAGAGACAGAATCATATGGTCACCTTCGCGCCTCACCTGCTCCGGCCTGCCGACCAGCTCAAGATTCCCCAGCCCTTTGGATTTCATCCTCATAATAGGCGCCCTCCAGGCAAATGTACCCCTCCCCAGGTTCATTCTATCAATTCCCCCCCCCCGGTGACAAGCCCCCCCGGGCCGGCTATCATCACCCGAGTCAGGCTCATGTTGACTTTGCCCCGAGAGGGGGCTTAGACTACTCTTAGAGCGGCGATGTCAACCTTGACCGGACAGGAAGCCGATGATAGCCTGGCACCGCAGGGAATATGGCCCAATAGGCACATGCCACATAAAGGAGGCCCATAATGCTCGGTGACGTCAACGGTCTATCTGTGGTTCTCCT
>JAUVWM010000073.1 GCA_030604105.1 Dehalococcoidaceae bacterium | reverse complement strand
GGCCATAGAACTCGACCCTGACCTCGCCGAGGCTTACGGCGCCGAGGCTTACGGTAACCAGGACGAGCACTACCACTCACTGGGCCAGCTTCCGCGGCTCATCGAGGAGGACCTCAGCGACTTCGTCCGCCTCCACCCCCAGGACCCCAACGCCTACCGTAACCGGGGCAACGCCTACTACAGAGTTGGCCAGTTTGAGCGGGCCATCGAGGACTACACCATGGTCATCGAGCTTGCCCCCGACTCTGACCCCGACTTTGCGGCGTACTATCTTAACCGGGGCAACGCCCACTATAAACTTGGCCAGTTTGAGCGGGCCATCGAGGACTACACCATGGTCATCGAGATTATCCCCAGCGTTGGCACGTTCTATGCTAACCGGGCGTTGGCCCACACTGCGCTGGGCAACGACCAAGAGGCTGAGCGGGATATTGAGAAGGCCGTCGAGCTAGGCTATAATGCAGACCTTCTGAGAGAGGCGGTCGAAGAACTAAAGGCGCAGCGCCAGCCCCAATTATCCTGATCCCAGGCTGTGCTCAGGCACCCTAACGGCATGGGGCTGCCTCCCTTCCAAAAACAGACGAGGAGCAGATGACCTCTGCTTCCCCGTAGGTTGTGCCAATCGCATCTTGAAGGCTAACTTCTTTCCTTCTTTAAGCTTCCCTGGCCCGCCTCAATATTCCCTTAAAGTATCGGTTCCCCTTGAACCGGGCAGGCGCGTGTTCTATATTACAGGAATGGCATACTGCGCCAGCTGCCATAGAGTATTGACAAAGGCAGCTGAACTACTTAAAGTGTCCATTACCGAGCTGTGCCCATGTTGCCGATGACGCACACGGAAAGGACAGATGATGGTGTCGGCGTTCGATCGATTGCGTCAGGTTATCGATGACCCGCATAAGTACGTTGAGAAGTGGAAGGATAGCACGGGCAGGAAGGCAGTGGGGTATCTGTGCACCTACGTGCCGGAGGAGCTGTTATATGCGGCGGGCGTTCTGCCGGTGCGAGTATTGAGCAAGGCCGAACATATCGACATTGTGGGAAAGCATATCCCCGGCAATTACTGCGCTCATTCAAGGGGCTGCCTGGCACAGGGCTTGCAGGGGAGGTACTCCTACCTCGATGGCCTGGTTGACTCCCACGGTTGCCAGCAGATGCTGCAGACCTTCTACAGCTGGCAGAAGCACAGGCCACTGCCCTTCAGCCACCGCGTGTTTGTGCCCCAGAACCGCCACCACCCCCAGGCAGCAAACCAGCTCTATCAGGAGCTAGTCTCTTTCAAAAGCTCCTTGGAGGAATGGACCGGTGAGCCTGTGACAGAGGAGGCTCTGGCCGCAGCTATTCAAGTGTATAATACAAACCGGCGCCTCATCAGAGAGATATACGAACTCAGGAAACAGGACCCACCCGCGCTTTCCGGCTCCGAGACGTTCGAGCTGGTGCTGTCGAGCATGCTGATGGACAAAGAGGAGCACTCACAGCTTCTGTCCCAGGTGCTGAAGGAGCTCAGCCCAAAGCAGGGAGCTGGCAGGACCAGGGTGATGCTGCTGGGCAGCGTGACACAGGACATCGAGCTGTACAGGCTGATCGAATCGCTGGGCGGGGACATTGTCATCGATGACGATTGTGTAGGCACCAGATATTTCTGGAATGAAGTTGCCCTTGACGGCAGCTCGCTGGCAGCCATAGGCTCACGCTATTTAGATAAGCCCCCCTGTCCCCTCTGGGATTTGAGCGCGAAGCGTGAGCGGTGCTCTCACGTCTTGAAGCTGGCTCAGGAATACCAGGTGCAGGGCGCCATTTTCGCGCGCCTCAAGTTCTGCGACCCCCACGCATACGACATACCGGCCATTCAGGCCACACTCAAGGATAACGATATCCCGGCGCTGGTTATAGAGACCGATATCACTCTTGCCCGGGGTCAACTGCGTACCAGGATCGAGGCCTTTTTGGAGATGTTGATTTAAAGGATACGCTGAATCCACAGTAATGGCACCGCAGACGAAACAACCCTAAGGAGGGATGACGGTGGTTCAGAAATACCAGACCAAGCGTCTAGACTGCTGGCCTAAGCTCCTTGAGCTACGGCAGCAGCTCGCTGAAGAGCTGGGGACAGCTCGTGAAAGAGGAGAGCTATTGGTTATGGGCGGGGAAACCGGGCTCACCAGCTTGCCCGCTGGCCTGGGGAGATTCCATTTCTTTGCCGGCTTAGGCCCTAACACGGCCCGAATAATGGGCGACTACGAGCTTCTATCGCGCTGCTTGTACCAGGCTGAGGTCATGGGCTACGAGTCATGGGATCTCTGTGGGCCACTTAGACTACATGTTGGGGCTATGGCTCTGGGGATTTTCGAGCAGTCACCGGACGGGAAACCCGAAAAACCTGATTTCATATTTACTGAGAGGATGTGCGACCAACAGGCGAAAGGCGCCCAGCTTATGAACGACATGTACAACGCATCGATACCTTTTTTCGTCATAGAAGCAGCCCCAGAGCCCAGGGTCGATTACATGGTCTCTCAATATGCAGAGTTCATCACCTGGATGGAGAAGGTCACCGGGAGGAAGTACCGCGACGACCTACTCATAGAGGCAACCAAGAATGAGTGGCAGACCGGCGTTTTGTGGTCGCGCATCTGTGAGCTGCAAAAGACCGTTCCTGCCCCTTTGGATCTGAGGACGCTGTTCTCCTTGACCACGGTCATATGGCGGTCTGGAAAGTACCGCTCCGAGACGATAGAATTCCTGCAAATGGTCCTGGATGAGGTCAAAGATCGTGTTGCCAATAAAATTGCAGCGCTGGCCACCGAGAGGTATCGCCTCATCTATGAGGGAGCGACACCCTGGTTCCGTACCCCTACCCCGATATTACATTACCCACACAAATATGGCGCCGTATGTATCGGCTCCTGCGAAGCTTTTACGGGTGGACACGGCACCTGGGAGATACTGGAAGATGGCACTATGAAAGTAGCTCCCACCCTTTCTGAGCTTGGGATGAAGGTGGAGACCAGGCAGCAAGCCCTGGAAGCCCTGGCCATTCTTTACTTGAAGTACTCGCCTTTGAAGATAGGCCATCGCTCCGTCGAAGAGCGCATCAAACATAGGGTCAGGCTGGCCGAAGACTGGCATGTAGATGCAGTGATCCTCAATAATTCCATAGGCTGCAGAGGTAACGCGCTTGGAAATGCGGAGACGGCCTTGGCCCTCAAGGCCAAGGGATTTCCTGTCACGGTGGATGAGCTGGACATCATAGATCCCAAGGAGTTCGACGCGGAGAGGTGTGAGCGGCGGATGGATGACTTCTTGGAGGTCCAGGGTCTGAGGCCGCTAGCCAGCTAGCTCGTCCATCAAGTTATTCGTGCCCCCCACCCATACCGGCGGGTGATGCTTGAGCGATTCCCCTGTCTGAAGCGAGCTCCGGGCCCTCACAGTGCCCGCCCCACGCGGGCCCCGTCTGCCACCGCATCCAGTATGCCTCGTGGCTCCACGGCGTCTCCGATGAGATAGAGCTCCTCCACCTTCCCCTCAAGCGCCCGGTAAAGCTCGTCCTTGGGCCTGGCGCCGGCAGCGAGCACCACGGTGTCTGCCTCTATGGTTCTGCGTTCCCCTTCTCTGGTGGTGAGCACAACCCCCCTATCGTTGATCTCCTGATAGCTCACCTCGGTGAGCATGGTGACGCCCTTGCTGTGGAGCCTGTCGAGCAGGCCGGGGAGGGCCATCAGGACTACCCTGGTTGCCATGCGGCGGCCCCTTCTCATCATGGTCACCTGCTTGCCCTGCTCGGCGAGGAAGTCGGCGGTCTCGCAGCCCACCAGCTCGCCCCCGATGACGGCCACCTTGCTGCCCACCGCCGCTTTTCCGCTCAGTACATCCTGGTAGCTCAGCACATTTGCCCGGTCAATGCCGGGAATTTCGGGGACGAAGTCGTTGATCCCGCAGGCGAGCACCACCGCATCGGGCTTGAGCCGCTCTACCAGCGCCGCGGTGACCTCCTTGCCCAGCCTGACCTCTATGTTCAGCTTCTCGATCTGCGTGATCAGATAATGGGCGAACGGCTCGAGGCGCTCCCTCTTGGTAGGGGGGACAACTGCCAGATTGAGCTGCCCACCCAGCTTGGAGCCTTTCTCATAGAGGGTCACCTGGTGCCCCCTGAGTGCGGCCACCCGCGCCGCCTCCATTCCCGCGGGCCCCCCGCCCACGACGAGCACCCTTTTCGGCCTGGCTGCGGGCGTGATCCGGTATTCACCCTCCCTGCCCAGGGCGGCGTTCACCGTGCAGGTTATCGCCCGGTTCCGGAACACGACGGCATCGACGCAGTGATAGCAGGCGATACAAGGCGTGATGTCTCCCAATCTTCCCTGGGCCAGCTTAGCGACGTATTCCGGGTCGGCGAGAAGCGCCCTGCCGCTGGCCATAAAGTCTGCCCACCCCTCCTCCAGGGCCCGCTCCGCCAGGCCTGGGGGTATCCTGCCCACAGCGATGACGGGCAGGCTGGTGTCCCTCTTCACCTCTCGCGCCAGCGGAAGCAGCGCCCCGGCTGCCTCGGGCAGTAGGGCCAGAGCGGAAAGGCCCCAGCCGAAACAGGAGACATGCACGGCGTCGGCGCCGGCCTCCTGGATCAGCCGGGCTAGCTGTCTGCCCTCCTCCATGCTCAGCCCATCCTCGAGATCGTACTCAATGGCATTGATGCGTGGCCAGACGGGAAAGTCTCCGCCTGCGGCTTCCTTGATCGCCCCGATGATCTCGATCAGGAAGCGCGCCCTGTCTCTGAGCTCACCGCCATAGATGTCCTGGCGTTTGTTCCAGGCGGCGGAGATGAACTGTGCCACCAGATAAGAGTGAGCGGCATGTATTTCCACCGCGTCGAAGCCGGCCCCTTTGGCACGGAGGGCGGCACGGGCGAACAGGTCAACCAAGTTTGCGATCTCGTTCAGCGAGAGTTCCCGGGCCACCTCATGGCCAGGGGTGGGCATGTGCACCGCGGATGGCCCCACTGCCTGCTGGCCGGTGACGGCTGGCTTGGCGTCGATGCCAGCATGGTGGAGCTGGATAGCAGCCCGGGCACCGTGCCTCTTGATCGCCTCGGCCAGCCTGGAGAGGCCGGGTAAGCAGCGGTCATCATCGATGGTCAGCTGGTAGGCTACCGCTCTGCCCACGGGAGCATCAATGCAGGTAGCCTCGACGATCACCAAGCCCGGCCCCACTCTGGCGCGCGCCTCGTAGTAATCCAGGAGTCGGTCGGTAACCTGGCCATCCTCGGAGGCCAGGTTGGTGCCCATGGGAGGCATCGCGATGCGGTTCTTGAGTGTCATCTCACCGATGCGGCCCGGTTGGAACAACTTCTGCCAGCCTGCCGTCGTAGCCACACTTACCCCCTTTCCAATGAACCCGGAAGTAGAGCCACTAGACATGCACTATTTTGGGACCAGCATCGCCTTTGACATCCTGCCGGATGTCGTAAGCAGGCGGTAGTTCTCCTGCCTGTCCTGCATGTCGGGCCAGCACACCAGCATACAATTGCCGCACGTCACGGGCACCGTACCCAGGATCAGGTCAAACTGCTCCCAGTCACGTAGTTCCAGCTTTTCCACGTCAGACAATGCCCCGAGCAGTTGATGGTCCGGGTCCTTGCCGCAGTCAAGAACTCTTCGTGCAAACGCCTCGTCATCGCCGGGCCCGGGCAAATCAAGCACCTTATGTGACCATGTTGACCACTTGGCGTCGGGGGCTCTCACTCCGTTCTCGCCGCTGCAGCTTACCAGACATCGCAAGTTGCTGGCCTTCTTGTTATGCGCGTATGTACGGCCTGCCAGGCTGACTTCGGTCTCATCTTTCATGGACATGAAGTGGCCGGGGCAGGTGGCAACGCACAGGCGGCAGTTCTGGCAAAAGTCCTCCTCCACCAGCGGGTCTGGCTCCAATTCCGCTGAAGTCACTACAGATGCTAGGGATATCGGTGCTCCATATTCAGGAGTGATGACGTTCCCGCTCCAGCCAAGCCAGCCGATGCCCGAGGCCACAGCCACATATCTGTGCGACAGGGGAGGGGCCATTGTCATGAGTGGCTGGCCTTGTCTGTATTCAAAGTTGGGGTAAGGAAATGATGCTTCGTAGCCCCTATCTCTAAGCAGTCTCTCGATTGCCTCTCCGGCCTCTCTCAACTTCATATACGACACTTTGTGCTCGTTGTCGTGGGTCATCTGGTCTTCTTTGCCCAAGAAGGTCCGTATTGCGGCCTTATCGAGGGCCGCGACGAGCGAGATAGCAGACCTGGCGCTGGGAAGTATGTACCCCAGGTCCCCTGACGGCGGTGCATCCTCCAGACGCTCCCTGGAGGTGAAGCCCACCTTATCAACGCCTGTTTCCCGGGCGATCGATACGATCTCTTCCTTCAGAGTCGCCATTCCATTCCTCCGGGGCTCTATTGCCAGGCCTGCGTCGTCAGCAGCTTTGGCGCAACTCGGCAATGCTCAGTATAAACCAGCCTAGGGCCTCTGTCCACATACTCCGGGCCTCGACGTCCCGCCTTGACAGCCCCGCGGGCATGGATTTTAGCATAGCCATAGTAGTCGAGGAAAGCCCGGGTTTGTCGAAGCCGAATCGGTAGGCAGGAGGAGGAAATGGCTAAGTATCCCACAAAGAAGTTCGATTGCTGGCAGCTGGCCAGAGAGTGAAACATAAATGGTGCCCTTTTCCATCTGAATAGGGGCTGTCAGGGCTGGAGCCGGGGCAGGATGGAGATCATCCACGCCCTGCGCGACATGGGGCTGCCCACTTCCACTTACGAGGGGAGCACCGGCGACCTGAAGGACTGGAATGAGGCCCAGGTGCTGAACCGGATAGACTCTTTCATGGAGAGCCTGGGGCTGAGCAGGCTGGAGGATTAGGCGAGAGCCGGGGTGGCAAATAGAGCCAAGCAAAGTGCGCCCAGGATTGCGCAAGCTAACAGGCCCTCTACATGCTTCATCGGAAACCCCCTTCAATTTCAGTACCAGAATATCACGCCGCAATAGCTGTATCAAGGCAGGTGCTTTCCCGCCACCACAGGCAGGCGCCTGATACACCAGGAGAATCGGTACTATTTTCCACACTGACATAGGACGTATGGGTGATTGCGTCTCCTGATGGGTGTAATCTACACTTTGGCTGCG
>JAUVWM010000076.1 GCA_030604105.1 Dehalococcoidaceae bacterium | reverse complement strand
TTATCTTATCGGGGGGCATCTCGGAGCCGGGCGCCATCTTCCTGTACTGCACGATCTTGATGCCCGATTGGCCTACCCTCTTGTCCGGCCCCCAGCCCAGGTTGTGGTAGCTGCCAAGGGTATCGATGTGGTCCAGCTTCTGGAGGGCGTTGTACATGGCTTCACCGTTGAGGTTCTCATAGCCCACGTCAGCCACCGCCTGCCTTATCACCGAGGTGAGAATCAGCTTAATGGCAACATCGTGGCCGCCGTCCAGCCGCGTAGGGGAATGCCCGGCCCACTCCCTCATCTCCTGAGCGAGCCTGTGAGCCTTGGCCACCTCCGGCCCAGCCGTCCACGGCTCCTCCATGCGAAGCCCGTAGAGGCCCTCGGCGTCTTCCCCAACAATCGGCAGCAGGCCCGTGCTACCGTAGGCCGAGGTGGCATGGTCGCTGATGAACTTCATCTCGTCCAACAGGCCTGTGGCCCGGATATCCCTTATCAGCAGCGTTACATCCGTGGTCATGCCCGAAAAGTAGACGTAACCCGCTCCCTTATCCCTCAGGTCCAAGAGATGAGGGCGCAGGTCCAGGGACATGGGAGGGTAGACCTTGTCGATGACGTCAACCCCGTGCTCCTCCGCCCACCTGTGGCCGCCGCCCACCCTGGCCGCATTCCCGTAGGGGTTGTCCCAGTGCATGTGGGCCAGCTTGGGCCTCCCCGTTCCCCCTGATGCCTCCCAGTCCTGGAGGACCCACCTGGCGAGGCCGGTGAAGTGATTGGCCTCGGCGTTCCTGAAGGTGAAGAGCATCCCCGGAGGGGTGAATAGCTCAGGCAGCTGCGCCGACATAACCAATACCGGTGTCTTGTCCCGCTCGAACATGTCCTTAACACCCACGAGCAAAAAGTCACCCATAGTCAACCACAAGATGGGGTGGTGACGGTTCCTCAGTCTCTTATATGCTGCTTTGGCGACGGCCGGGTCATATTTGTCGTCGGCCCAGACCAGCTTGATCTTGATGCCGTCGATGCCGCCTTCCACCTCATTTATGTATTTGATCGTCTCCTGAAGGGAGCTGAAGCTCGGGGCCGTGCTCGGGGCGGCGGCGCCAGACAGGATAAAGGTCCCGCCTATGGTGATCTCCTTCTCCTCCTCCCCCGGCGTCTTGTCCTCGTCATCATCGCCGCAGGCCGCCAGCAGGGGCAGGGCCACCAGCAGCAGGGCCATTAGGCAAAGCATTCCTAACCGGGTTTTGCCTTTGAACATGATTGGCATCTCCTCTCCTCAATTTAGCGGGGTATCCCGTGGGCAACAGCATTCACGCGCCTGGGGTACCTACGTCGAGGCTGCCCAGCAGGTAAAGGCTAAAGTCAGGCAAGCAACAAAGCTAAGGCCTTACTCATCCTCTTCTATCCACCACTCCCATTTGCAGGCGGGGGTCTCGTCGGCGCTTTTTCGCGGAGCCAGCTTCAGCGGTCTGGACTTCATATTGGGATTGTGCGTCACGCGGGGGGTATTCGTGTAGGTGGGGTACTCTATCCCGTGACAGATTTGGATCACCCTCTCCTTCCCCCCTTGCTCGGCTACCTCCAGGGCCAGGCAGCGCTCCAGGGTAAAGGTGCCGTGGTTCTTGTCCTTGAGCTCCATGTGAGACGCCGTGCGATATTCCTCCCCAAAGGCCCCGAACAGGTTTGGCGGATAGCCAGGGTCTAGCTGAAGGGACTTGAACCAGCTCTCCACGTCCTTCGGCTGGATATTCAATGCCTCACAGACCAGCAGATTGGCTGGGGGGCCCATCCTCATCCAGAACTCCACCAGGGACCGCCAGGATTCGTCTTCACCATGGCGCTCCCTGATTATCTCGATAAAGTACCCAGCCGCCTGCGCATAAGCCGCTGTGTACGCGTAGAGCAGCCTTATCAACGCCTCTTTGGAGAAATCCTCAAATCTTATATCCGGCTTGAGCGGCCCGCTGTAGTCATTCAATTCCTTCATGGTAGCCTCCTTTTCCGGTAATAGCCAAACGAGCTCCTTGTTCTCGCCAGGGTTAGCTCAACCCTCACTCAGACACGCAGTTGTAGCTGCCGCATTGAGGGCATCGAAAGAGGATTTCATGGAACGGGTATTCTTTCGGGTTCTTCTCGGCCAGGGTCGCCCTGCATGCGCCACATAGAAAGTCTATGTCTCCCTTTCCCTCCCAGAAGGGAAGGGCCCCCTTTTCCACCAGGATTCGAAACCCGTAGGGAGGTCGGGGACTTGCGGTGAGGCTCAGTTGCGCCATCTCGTTCTCCTTTCCTGAGTGGGAATTCTTCAGAAAAGCGGTGGTATGTTCAGTCATGCCTCCAGTTGCTGGGATAGGAGGGCGGGCATCTAATTGCCCTTAGTGAGGAGCTGACCTTGAGATCAGCTGCTATTTGAAAAACATATTATGCGTGACGATAGTCTGCCGAGAGCTTGGTGTTTGGTGCTCAGAATCATAGTGTCATACCCGCCGATTGTCAAGCGAGCGGCCGAGCATTTGGGCCAAAGAAGTCTGGCACAGAAAATTTGGATTTTTTTTGTTATGGGTATATTAGCCTGCTATGCTTTCCCAAGCCCGCCAACTCATTACGGGACAATACCACCCCCCTTCTATCTCTCGAAAGTTCCGCCACCGGCTATCGCTACCGCGGCCACTGTTACCTACTCCACGGTGCATAGAGCTTTTTGGAAGCATCGGAGATACTGCGAAAATCTTGCTTGTTCTGTGGGGCTTCCTGAGTCGGCGATTAGCTGTCCACCCCGGCGAGTGTTTGTGGTAGCGCTCAAGCGATTCCGAGCTCCATCTTCCTAATGCCCATGGGGTCTATCTCTCCCCGGAGCACGCTGAGCTCCTCATCGGTGGGAGGGCCGGCCTCGGGAACCGACGACGGCATTATCAATTCAAAGCCCGTGTTCTCCACCACCTGCTGGGGCGATACCCCGGTCCACACCGCCTTCAGCCTCATGCGCCCGGTCTTCTTATCGAAATCGAAGATGCCCAGGTTGGAGAACACCTTCTCCGGTGCCCCCCACTTCAGCTCGCCTCGCAACCTGGCGGGTGTGTAGCCCACCCCCGAGATGAAATCTACCGTGTCAACGAAGATCCTCGTTGTATGCTGGGAAACCCAGTAATACTCCCTGGGGGCGTTCACCGTGTTGTCAGGCATGCCCCGTGAGCCCTGGAGAGCTACCTTGGGGTTCTTCTTGTCACCGATAATGGACAGGTTGGCATTGCCGAACTTGTCCAGCTGGACCGGACCCATAAAAATGCACCACTTGCCCCCAGCCACTGCCTCAAAGACATCGATGCGGCTGCATGGAGCTATCGTTAAGTCCTCCGGCCACGGGATCGGGGGCATGCGCAGGCCCGAGCTCCACAGGCCCTTATTCCCCAGCCCGCCGCGCATGCCGAGCATGATTATCCCGGGGGCATAGAGCTTTACGCCCAGGGCCGTGCCAATCAAGGGCACGATGCCCATGGCGACCACCGCGAAGTTATCCTCAGGCCCGAACTCCCGGGCAATATGGCACACTAGCTGCTCCGCCAAGTCATACTTTGCCATGGTCATTACCTCCTACTTCAATTGGGAAAGCCGGCTCTTCCCGCCAACAAGCTTGGTATATGCCGCCTGGGTTTTGGGACCCGTTATATACTTATCGACGTAGGCTTTCCAGGCTTCCGGGTCGCGGGCAGCGGCGACATACTCGCCCATATGCTCCGTATCCCAGGCATGATCGGGGTAACAATGCGTGGGGTGCGCCCCATATGGTGTTTCCACCACCCCGGCCACCCACATCCTGGTGATCACGATGTCGTTATAGTTCTTCCTCAGTTTCTCCAGGGGTACAACCTTGTGGGCGCAGAGGATGGTTTTCTTGGAACCATGGGCGAAAAGCTTGTCGAAGAAAGGCTCGCCCAGTATGGCCCCGTTCCCCGTGGGGTCAGCGACATTGACCTGGATCAGGGCAACGTCGGTGGCGAGCGGGGGCACGGCCACGAACTCCCCCGGGCCATAGGGTGACTTCACCAGCTTGATATCCGGGCTCATGGTGAGGACATCCGATCCCAGGCCGGATATGGTGGGGTAGAAAGGCATCCGCTCGGCGGCAGCCTGAAGCCCGTGCCAAAATGTCTGCTCCGATAGCTCCATAAACTCTATAGAGCCCTCCTGTCTTGCCCGCCGGAAGTTATAGGGCTGACCAAGCAGCGTGGCCCCTCCCTCAAAAATGCAGAAGGGATAGACGGCCTTCTTCACTTTGCCCATGCCTATCAACAGGTCCAGGTCCACTCCAGAAAAGGAGAGCACCGTCAGATCCTTCAATTTGGAGCGGGCGATCTCCCTCACCAGCGCCATGGGCTTCCTCTCCATCGACCAGCCGCCAATACCTATGGTGTCGCCATTCTTGATCTGGCTGACCGCTTCTTGAATAGTCATCAGCCTACCTGCTGAAACTGCCATTCTCAGCTCCTCCTTGTGGACATATATTCACTCCATACCCTTGGCTATGGCATCTATCATCCCCTCTTTGTTATCTGTTTCATGCAAGGATCCATAATACACTGAGAAAAACACAGACGCCTCGGGCCTCATGGCAACCTATGCATGCGTGGCGCGCTTCCAGGGTGATGAAGGAGTTCTCAGGCGGTTAGTAGGATCGCCCTTTCTTCTCCCAAATCTTCTCCAGTCCATAGTCTTCGGCCATCACTTTGTAGCAGCAATATCCCGGGATCCCGGTAACCCCCGTGGGCACGGTGGGCATGCAGTTGGCACACATATAGAGGTTCTTTATCGGCGTCCTGTAATCCGATAGCTCCGGTATCGGCCTGAACCTGTAGATCTGCGAGGGGACCAGCCCTGCCAGTATCCAGCCGCCCTCGCGCATGCTTTTGAGCCTCTGGGCCGTGTCCCACGGAGTGAAAAAGTCAAAGGCGATGACGTTATCCATGGTCATGTTGGAGGCGTATTGCTGCCATCGCTTCATCCACTCGGCAGGCCCTTTTCTCTTCCATTCCAGCCACTCCTTTTCACTGAAGGCGCTGGCCCGGGGGGCATAAATCTGGCCACCACTGAAATACTTCCCCTTGGGGGCCTGGGTCGGGTCATACAAGGAGTCTACCCAGTTTACCATCGGCCACCAGCCCTCGGGAAACCGGCCTTGCTCCAGCTCGCAGAATGCCCGGTAGAAGGCATAGGGGTCAGCATCGGGCGGGCCCAGCGTCACAACGGCGGCATCGGCTATGTCCGGGTTGAAACTGGCGGCGTTGTACTTGGGCGGCTCATGGAGCGCAATCTGAGGCCAGACCAGCGCCTCATATCCATAGCGCAGGTTCTCTATCCTGCGCACCGTTCTGGGGTCGAGATGCTCCCGGCCAATAAACCGGAGCATCGTCTGGGCGGCATCTACGGCGCTGACTACAGCCTTCCTCGCCTCTATTTCGGTGCCGTTTACCAGGCGCACACCCTTGGCTGTACCATTCTCAATGATTACCTTTTCAACCTCATGCTTGGTGAAGCTCTTTCCCCCCAAATCGTGTAAGGCCCGGTGCATTCCGTGTGCCAGGTTATGGGAGCCGCCCACGCAATGCCACTTGCGGGTAGGCTCCATAATCAGGTGCATACACAGGGAAAGGAACCCCGTGCCGAAGGCATCGGGGGGAAAGGCGATGCCCCATATGGCGTTTATCATGGAACACTTCAGATGTTTGGACTCGAGCAGCTCATCGAGGATCTGGAGGGGCGACATGGACATATAATAATGGTAGTCCATCTCGCTCAGCCCGATGGCCTGGGCGAAATCCTGAAGCGCTGTTCTCTGCCCCAGAGGAACCGGTGGGCTGTAAAGGAATTTGAGCAGCAGCTCCTTTTCCGGGCCGTGCACGAAGGTGTGCAGCTTGACCAGCGTCTCCGCGTCTCTTTCGGAGAACCTTGAAAGCTCGCGGTATGTCTTTATCGCGCCCTCTGGATCCGTAGGATCGTAAGCTGTTACGCAGGTCCCATCGGGGAAAACGGAGCCCATAGTTCCACTAGGCCCTGCAGTAGTGACATACCTTACCCCATACTTTTTCTCAATTTCGAAGTCATGGTAGGCCGGGAAGTTCTCCTCCGCCCCCATGATGTGCATGTGGCCCCAGGAATGGAGGTTGCCCCAGAAGCCGGGGGCAGCTAGCTCCATGGTGTCACAGCCGCCACCGATCTCGTTCTTCTCCTCGAAGACGCCCACAGTCATCCCCGAATTGAGCAGGTATAACGCAAGCGACAATCCATTATGCCCACCACCGATTATTACCACATCATAAGCTGCATCAGCCATCCGATCCTCCTTTCATTATGTATGTATGGAAGATTCGAACCTTGTCAACCTTTGGTCCTCACGGTTTGTACCGGTGTGCGTCAGCAGCGTTGGCACGACTCAGCAATGGACACTTTAAGGCTTTGGTCTGGTTAATCCCCACTAGACCAACTGGTTAGTTGGCTAGTACGCTAACATATCTGGCGGAATGTTGTCAATAGCTTTTGGCCTTATTTTGTGCCGGGGCACCGTGACCTGCCCAGCAACAAGCGCGTCAGCGAAATCAACGGCAGGCCGCTGGCGAAGGGGCTGTCCTGCGTGCTAAAGCTGTTGGTAGTCCCGCGACGGCAACTGCCTTCTAAGCAGGTTGTCGCCCGGTATGTCACCGATAACCAAGGGCCTGATGGCCTTCTGTATATCTCCAAAAACCTTTGTATGAGTTCCCTTCAGGTACAGTTCGACTGCATGTCCCACGGAAAACGTGACAACGCTTGGCAATCCGCTGGGGACACAAGCGTAGCTCACAAACCATTCGTCTCCATGGTAAACCAATGACAGCCAGTCATGCATTTCTTAACCTTTCACTCGGTTCGCCGACCCCCAAAAACCCACATTGCGTTAGTGGTCGCCTACAGACTTCTTGTGGTATTATACGAATCGCAGGGGAATGCCTCAAGTGGGATGCTATAAAGACCAGCCAGGCGGACTTGGAGAGGGCACGGGCTGAGGAGGAGGGAACATGCCCATAAACAAGATTGTGGCCAGTTTCGACGAGGCAGTGGCTGATATGGGTGATGGTGCCAC
>JAUVWM010000025.1 GCA_030604105.1 Dehalococcoidaceae bacterium | reverse complement strand
TGGTGTACTGCGGCGCTTTGCGGGCACGCTTGAGCCCGTACTTCTTGCGCTCCTTGGCCCGGGGATCTCTGGTGAGCAGGCTCTCCTTGCGCAACTGGGGCCTCAGGGCTTCGTCGAAAGCTACCAGGGCCCGAGCGATGCCATGACGGATGGCCCCAGCCTGCCCCGATATACCACCCCCTACCACCTTGATCATGGCACTGAACTTATCCAGGGTATCGGTGACCCGCAGCGGCTCCAGAACTGCCTCCTGGTGCACCAGGCGGGGAAAATGCTGCTCAAAGGGTAAGCCATTGACGATAATGGCCCCCTTTCCCGGTATGAGCCTCACCCGGGCCACTGAGGTCTTCCGTTTTCCCGTGCCGTAGAAGTATGCCTGATCGCTCATGATAGTTCTCCCGACTCTAACTTATGCTGGCCCTTGGGGGCGCTCACCTGGGCCTGGTGGGGATGGCTATCGGCGGCATAAACCTTCAGCTTCTTGAACATGGCTGCGCCCAGGCGGTTGTGGGGCAACATGCCCTTAATGGCGTGCTCGAGAACGCGCGTGGGATGGGTTTGCATCATTTTCTCGTAGCTGGTGGTCTTCAGTCCCCCGGGATAGCCTGAATGCCGATAGTAGACCTTTTGCTTTGCTTTCCGTCCCGTTACCCTCACCTGGGAAGCATTTATGATGATGACGTAGTCACCCGTGTCCAGATGGGGGACATAGATCGGCTTATGCTTGCCCATGAGCAGCTTTGCCGTCTCGGAGGCCAGCCTGCCCAGGACCTTATCCGAGGCGTCAACGACGTGCCACTGGCGCTTGATATCTGAGGCTTTAGTGCTGTATGTTTTCATCTCCACCGCCTAAAGGTACAGCATAGTTGACCCTCATGAGACACAGGCCGCAGGCTGGGGAAGTGGGTCTGGCCAGGCCTGGCGTCTTTGCCCGGGCCATGTGCCAAAACTCCTCGACCCCCATCTTGGCCATGCCCACCTGTATCAGGGCTCCCACTGTGTTGCGTATCTGATGGGGTAGAAACGAGCTGGCAACCATGTCAAAGATTACCATATTACCCCTCCTCTCCACCCCGGCCCGGTACACGTTTCGCACCGTGCCCTTCACCTCGTCTCCCATAGAGGTGACAAAGGAGGCAAAGTCATGCTCGCCAACAAGGACCTGGCAAGCTCGTTTCATCTTCTCAACATCGAGCTCCCTGGGAACGAAATAGGCGAAGCCCCTGGTGAAAGGGGACCGGCTGGGGCCACTTGCTATGTAGTAGCGGTACTCCCGGCTCACGGCATCCCCCCTGACGTTGAAGCCCTCGCCTGCCCGGTAGGCAGCCTTGACCGCTATGTCCCGGGGCAGGTAATGGTTCAGGGCCCGAACAAAGGTTTGAGGAGGCAGGCCCGACCTGGTTCTGAAGCTGACTATCTGCCCCTTGGCATGGACCCCGGCATCGGTACGGCTGGCAGCCATCACTCGCCTATCCTCCCCGGTAAGCTTCCTCAGGGCTACTTCCAGCTCGCCCTGAATGGTGGGAGCATTGATCTGGAACTGGAAGCCATGATAACGGGTGCCGGCATACTCCACCATTAATACCAGCTTGGTGCCCATTGCCAGATGGGTGGCCTCCTCGTCCCGTGATCGCAGGCTGAGCATCAGCTCACCAGCTCCAGCTTGACCATGGCTGCCCCGTCACCCAGGCGGGGCCCCAGCTTGATAAGGCGGGTATACCCGCCGGGGCGATCAGCATACTTGGTGGCCAGCTCGGCGAAGATCTTATCGACCACTTTCGTGTCGGCGACAAAGGTTAGCGCCTGACGCCGGGAATGGAGACTGCCCCCCTTCCCCAGGGTGATCATCTTCTCCGCCAGGCCGCGAACCTCCTTGGCCCTGGCCTCGGTGGTGACAACCTTCTCATATCTCAGCAGGTCGGTTACCAGGTTACGTAACATTGCCCTTCTATGGCCTGTTGGCCGGCCCAGCTTTCGGCCCGCTATCTTGTGTCTCATGTCCTCTTGCTCCTCAACCCCACCTAGTCCCCTTCATCGACATTGTCCTCCTCCCCGGCCTCCTCCCCGGCCACCCCAACCTCTCCAGGAATGGCCAGCCCCATTGCCTGCAGTCGCTCGTTTATCTCATCCAGAGATTTTTGTCCGAAGCTGCGCAGCGCCATGAGTTCCTGGGGGCTCTTCTCCAGGAGTTGGCCGACCGTGGTGATTTCACCTCGGCGCAAACAGTTAAGGGTGCGCACTGAGAGCCCCATTTGCTCCACCGGCATGTCGTATTGCTCAGCTGGGATGGCAAGACGAAGGGCCTCTTTTTCAGCGGTTCTTTCAGAGACCTTGACCAGGTCCGTAAGCAGGGAAAAATGCTCAACCAGGATGTCAGCGCTGCGGCTGACTGCTTCCACCGCGGATATAGAGCCGTCTGTCCACACCTCCAGGGTGAGTCGCTCACAGCTGGTCTCTTGAACGATGTGGCTGGGCTCCACTCTGAAGTTGACCTTGCGCACCGGGGTGAAGATAGCGTCCACCGGGATCACGCCGATGGGCAGACCATCGTGGTGCTTGGCCGGCCTATAGCCCTTGTCCACTTCCACGTTGAACTCCACGCACAGCTTTGCCTCGGACGAATCGAGGCTGGCCAGATAGAGCTCAGGGTTCACGATCTCGAAATCTGCCGAGGGCTTGATATCGCCGGCGCAGACCTGCCCCTCACCCTCCACATCCAAGGTCAGTTTGCCCGGGAGGTTGGAGAGGGGACGCAGGCGCAGCGCTTTGACATTGAGCATGAATTCTGTGGCATCCTCCTTTATATGGGGCAGAGCCGAGAATTCATGCGGCACACCCTCGACCTTGATCCAGGTCACCGCGGCCCCCGGAAGCGAGTTCAGGAGCATCCGGCGCAGGGCGTTGCCCAGGGTGATGCCAGCCCCTGTCTCCAACGGCTCCACGATAAAGCGTCCGTATTTTTCCGAGGTTTCTTCACACTCTATTTTGGGTTTTGATAGCTGCATCAAGGCCTGGCTCCTGTAATTTACTGCGACCCCGATAAAGGGCGACTTCCCGTCCGAGATCAACGGGAATAATACTCGACGACGGACTTCTCGTCAAACTCGGCACCGATGTCACTGCGGGTGGGCAGGCCCAGAACCCGGCCCGATAACTTGTCAATATCCAGACTCAGCCAGCTGGGGATGGTCTTGCTCTGGATCTGCTGGGCAACCCGCTTGAAGTATTCTGTTTTGGTGCTTGCTTCCCTCCAGGCGATAACATCGCCGGGCTTGATCTGGCAGGAGGGGATATTGGTCTTACGCCCATTGAGGGTGATGTGCCCGTGAAGCACTATCTGGCGAGCTTGAGCCCGGGAATCGGCGAACCCCAGGCGATAGGTCGTATTGTCGAGGCGTCTTTCCAGTAGCTCGAGGAGTATCTCCCCGGTGACGCCCGGGCGTCGCTCCGCCTGGGCAAAGAGCCTGCGGAACTGCCCCTCCAGGACACCATAAGAGTAGCGTACCTTCTGCTTCTGCAGTAGCTGGAGTCCCCGGTCGGATACGCGCCGCCGCCGCCGCTGGGCCGTGCGCTGGCCTGGGGGTGAACTGCGCCGCTCCAAAGCACACTTTGGAGTGAGGCACCTATCCCCTTTGAGCGTCAGTTTGCTACCTATGCGGCGACACAATCGGCAGACCGGACCTGTATACCGGGCCATAACTCCTCCTCATTTGCCGTGAGCCGAGATCGGGCTCACACCCGCCTCTTCTTGGGGGGGCGACAACCATTGTGCGGAATAGGGGTCACATCCCTGATGCCGGTAATGGTGAGCCCCGCCGCCTGAAGAGAGCGGATGGCAGCTTCACGCCCGCTTCCCGCCCCCTTAATGTAGACATCGACCTGGCGCAGTCCGTGCTCCATGCCGCGTCGGGCGGCATCTTGGGCAGCCATTTGGGCGGCAAATGGCGTCCCCTTGCGCGACCCCTTGAATCCAGCTGTGCCTGAGCTTCCCCAGGCAATGACATTGCCTTCAGGGTCGGTAAGGGTAATGATAGTGTTATTGAAGGTAGATTGGATAAAAGCCCTTCCCCGCGGGATGGACTTGCGCTCTCGCCTCTTGGTTCTGGGCCTCTTCTTCTCCGGCAAATCTCCCTCCTTTTACTTCTTGGTCGCACCACGGCGCTGGCCCCGGCCGGCCACTGCCCTGCGAGGTCCCCTTTTGCTGCGAGCGTTGGTACGGGTACGCTGCCCCCGCACTGGCAAGCCGCGCCGATGCCTCATTCCCCGATAACAGCCCACCTCGATAAGCCGCTTGATGTTGAGGGTGACCTCTCTTCTGAGCTCCCCTTCAACCCTGTATTCCCTGTCAATAAGCTCGCGAATGCGGTTGACCTCCTCCTCGGTGAGGTCTTTGACCTTGGCATCGAGGTCAACGCTGGTTTGGTCCAGTATCCGCCGGCTTAGGGTGGGGCCGATGCCATGGATATACTGCAACGAGACCTCAACTCGCTTGTTCGGGGGGATATCCACGCCAGCTATTCGCGCCACTCGAGTTCCTCCTTAAACAGGTCTTTCAGCCGGGGGGCTATCCCTGTCTCTGCTTGTGCCTGGGATTGGGGCAGATGACCCTGATCACGCCCCGGCGCTTTATGATCTTGCATTTTTCACATCTAACCTTGACCGAAGCTCGCACCTTCATAAGTAAAGACCCCCCTGCCTGAAACCCAGCCTACTTGAAACGATAGGTGATGCGACCCCGACTCAGGTCGTAAGGGGACAGCTCCACCAGCACCTTATCGCCGGGTAGAATTCTGATATAGTGTAACCTCATCCTGCCCGATATATGGGCTAGCACCTTATGCCCGGTGGGCAGCTCAACCCGAAACATGGCATTGGGCAAGGGCTCGGTTACTGTTCCCTCAACCTCTATGGCCTCCTTCTTGGGCATATATCCCCTTTACAGGCTGGTGAGCACTTCGGGCTCAGAGTCGGCGATGGCGATGGTGTGCTCAAAGTGCGCTGAGAGACTGCCATCGGCGGTAAGCACCGTCCACTTATTATCGCCCAGCTTGGTGCGCCATCCCCCAGCATTGACCATGGGCTCCAGGGCAAAGGTCATGCCCCTCTGAAGCAAGGGGCCCTGTCCTGGCTGACCGAAATTCGGTATTTGAGGCTCCTCATGGAGATTCCTGCCGATGCCGTGCCCGGTATACTCGCGCACCACCGAGCAGCCCGCCGACTCGGCCTCGAGCTGAATGGCAGCCGAGATGTCTCCCAACCTTGCCCCGTCACGGGCTCGAGCGATGCCTGCGCTCAGGGCAGCCTCCGTGGCAGCCAGCAGCGCTTTGGCCCGAGGGCCGATCTCCCCCACCCCCACGCTTAGAGCGGCATCCCCCTGGAAGCCCTCGAAGATGGCGCCTATGTCCAGGGAGACGATGTCGCCTTCACGAAGCACCCTGTCTCCGGGGATGCCATGTACCACTTCATCGTTCACCGAGACGCACAGGTTGGCGGGGAAGCCCCGGTACCCCTTGAAAGAGGAACTTGCTCCCTGCCTGGCTAGCTCGTGAGCGGCAATGATATCCAGTTCTCGCGTCTTCATGCCGGGTCTGATCTCCTCGATGAGGCTCTTCAGGGTAAGGGCCACGATCCTCCCCGCCTGGCGCATCAAAGCGATCTCCTGGGGGGATTTGATGATTATGGCCATCTGTTACCCTGTCCTCTTGCCTCTCCTCCTCGCCTAGTGGTGGAGAGCTGCGATTAGCTCTTCTGCCACCTCATTCACCCCCTGCTCGCCATTCACCCCCACCAACTTCCCCCCTTTTCGGTAATAGCTGAGGAGGGGCGTGGTCTGAGCGGAATACACCTCCAGTCGCTTTCCCACCGTCTCCACCTTATCATCAGGGCGTTGATAGAGCTCGCCGCCACACCTATCGCACTTGCCGGGCACCCTGGGTGGTGAGCTCACGGCGTTATAGGGTGCCTGGCAGTTGCGGCAAATCCAGCGGCCGCTGAGCCGACGCACAAGCTCCTCGGTTGAGACCTCTATATATACTGCCCTGTCAAGGGCCTTACCCCTCTCCCCCAGAGCCCTATCCAGCGCCTGTGCCTGCTCCATGGTTCGGGGGAAACCATCGAGGATAAAGCCTTGGTCGTGATTTAAGGCCTCGATCCGCTCCACAATCATGCCCACCGTCACCTCGTCGGGGACGAGCAGCCCCTTCTCCATATAAGGCTTGGCCAAAAGTCCCAGCTCGGTCCCTTTCTCCACCCCCTCCCTAAAGAGGTCGCCTGAAGCGATATGGGCCAACCCCAGTCGCTGAGAGGCGGTAGCTGCTTGGGTCCCCTTGCCCGCGCCTGGAGCGCCCAAAAGGGTAAAATACACTGTCCCCCCTACTTGATGAAGCCTTCGTAGCGGCGCATCAAGAGCTGCGCCTCTAGCTGTTTCATGGTATCCAAGGCTACGCCCACCATGATGAGCAGGCCGGTGCTTGACAGCTGTAAAACCATGACATTGGTGGCCTTTCCGGCGATGAAGGGGATGATGGCCACTGTTGCCAGGAAGAGGGCGCCTCCCCAGGTAATCCGGCTGATAACCCGGTTGAAGTACTCCTCGGTAGGACGCCCCGGCCTGATTCCGGGCACAAAGCCGCCGTGGCGTTGCAGGGTCTTAGCCAGCTGCTGCTGCTGGAACATAACCATGGTATAGAAGAAGGTGAAGCCCACTACCAGCAGGAAGTAAAACACCCAGTAGAGAACGGCGTTGACATCGAAGACATTCTCTACCCAGTTGGCAAAGCTGCCCATGAACCCCGAAGAGTTGCGGAAGTAGCTGGCTACCGTGCCGGGGAAGATCATTATCGACATGGCAAATATGAGGGGTATCATGCCTGCGGTGTTCACCCGCAGCGGGATATGGGTTGAGCCGGATTGCCGATACATGCGCCCGCCCCGGAAAAGGCTGCGGGCATACTGGACAGGGATGCGCCGGTGCGCCTCGGTGAAGATGACGATGAAAATCACGGTGGCCAGGGATAGCAGGATAAAGACCGCCAGGCCGCTAAACTGGTCCCTGGCCAGGTAGCCGCGACCGATCTGGTCGGGCAGGCTGGCCACGATGCCGCCAAAGATGATGATGGAGATGCCGTTGCCGATGCCGTGCTGGGTGATCAGCTCACCCAGCCACACCAGGAACATGGTGCCCGCTGCCATCGCCAGCACCATGGCCGCGGTAGGTAGCAGATCGGAGCCCGAGAGCCCCACATTGCTGATTATGCCCTCGTTGCGCAGCAGGATCAGCTGCCCGTAACCTTGGAGCATGGCTAGGGGCACCGTCATCTGATGGGTGATCTGGTTTATCCTGTTTCTTCCCGCCTCCCCCTCCTGAGAAAGGGCCTGGAGCTTGGGGACGACGGGCACCAGTAGCTGCATGATGATGGAGGCGGTGATGTAGGGATAGACCCCCATGGCGGCTATGCTGAGGTTTCTCATGGCCCCGCCGCTGAAGAGGTCGAGCATGCCCAGAAGCGCGTTCCTGTCGAAGAGGTCGTGCAGGGCAGCGAGGTCCACCCCGGGCACGGGAATATGGGCCACAAAGCGGAAGATCATCAGCATGCCCAGAGTGAACAGCACCCTGCCTCTCAGGTCACGCAGGCTGAAGACGTCCAACATCGCCTGAAGCAGGCGTGGTCTATCTTGCCTTTGCCGCACTCCCTATCTCCTCCACCTTGCCCCCTGCTGCCTCGATCTTTTCCCTGGCAGCAGCGGATAACTTATTGGCCTTCACGGTTAGGGGACGGTGTATCTCCCCCTCACCCAGGATCTTGATCGGCCGCCTTAGCGACTTGGCCAGCCCGGCTTCCACCAGAAGCTGGGGGGTCACCTCGGTCCCCGGCTCAAAGACATCGAGCCGGCTCACATTGATGATAGCGTACTCGATCCTGAAGATGTTGGTGAAGCCTCGTTTGCGAGGCAGGCGCTTGATCAGGGGCAGCTGCCCCCCCTCGAAGCCGGGGCGGATATTGCCTCCCGAGCGTGACTTCTGCCCTTTAAGGCCCCGTCCCGAGTAAGTGCCGTGCCCGCTGCCATCCCCACGACCAACCCTCTTCTTCTTGTGTCTGGCACCCGGGGCCGGGCCTAGCTCATGTCCTTTCACTGGCTCTATTCCTCCGCCTCCTCTACCCTGACCAGATGTTTCACCTTGGTTATCATACCACGAATTGAAGGTGAATCGCTATGCTCAACGGTCTGGTGCAGACGATGAAAGCCCAGCGACTGAAGGGTTCTGCGCTGATCTCGAGCGTACCCCACCCCGCTCTTGGTCCAGGTAATCCTCAGTTTAGCCATCGGGGGCCGCCTCCTCCGGTTGCCGGGGCGGCTTACGCCTGGCCAGTTCCTCCTCGGGAGACCTGAGCCGAGACAGGGCCAGCATGGTGACCTTGGCCAGGTTGGTGGAATTGGAGCTGCCCAGCGACTTGGTGAGCACGTCTTTGATGCCGGCTGCTTCGAGCACAGCCCGAACGCTGCCACCGGCAATCACCCCGGTGCCTGGGGCCGCCGGCTTGAGCAGGACCTTTGACGCCCCCAGCTTGACCACGGTCTGATGGGGGATGCTCGTGCCGGCCATAGGCACCTTGACCAGCTCCTTGCGGGCAATGGCGCCCCCCTTGCGAATCGCCTCCGGCACCGTATTGGCTTTGCCGATTCCCAGGCCCACATGCCCTTCACCATCGCCCACCACCACCACGGCACTGAAACTGAAGCGTCTCCCACCCTTCACCACCTTAGCCACCCGATTTATGCGGACCAGCTTCTCGCTTAAGTCCATCTCAGTGGGGTCTATCTTATCCCTTAGCTCCATAGCTTACCTGCTGTACCTCAAAACCTTAGTCCTGCCTGGCGAGCTGCCTCAGCCAGGGCTTTTACTCTACCGTGATACTTGTATCCTCCGCGGTCGAAGATGACGTCGCTGATCCCCTTCTCCAGTGCCCCCTGGGCGACCAGGGTTCCCACCATCTGGGCAACGGCGGTTTTCGTCTTGCCATTAACCTCGGCCTTTTCCCTCAGGTCGAGGGTTGAGGCTGCGGTCAAAGTATGCCCCTGGGAATCATCTATCACCTGGGCGTAGATATGGTTCAGGGAGCGAAAGACGCACAGTCGCGGTCTGGTCGCCGTGCCCTGTACCTTGGCCCTAACCCGGGCGTGTCTTCTTTTCCGTGCCACCCTGGGGGTGTTTTTGCGAGACATCATCTTCTCTTGCCCATGGCCTTGCCTGACTTGCCGGCCTTGCGGCGAATCTTCTCCCCGGCATACCTGAGGCCTTTGCCCTTATAAGGGTCAGGGGGACGCACCCTGCGGATGCGGGCTGCCATCTCACCGACCGATTCCTTGCTGGCTCCCATAACCTTGATGCGCCCTGTTCCCTCCACCACCAGGGAGACATCTGGCGGAGGCACCATCTCCACCGGGTGGGAGTATCCCACCTGAAGCACTAATTTATCGCCGACTTGTTGCGCCCGGTAGCCAACACCGACGATTTCGATTATCTTCTCGAAACCTTCACTCACCCCCTGCACCATATTGGCCAGGAGGCTTCGAGTCAGCCCATGTAAGGCACGATGGAGCTTGCTATCGCTGGGCCGAGAGACTATCAGATTGCCATCCTCCAGGGCAATGGACATCGAAGGATGAAGGGCGCGGCACAGCTCCCCCTTCGGCCCCTTCACACTCACTTGGCTGCCCTTTATGCTGACCTCTACCTCTTTAGGCACCGGTATTGGCACTTTGCCTACTCGAGACATGCTCGTACCTCAAAGATTACCATACATAACATAGAAGCTCGCCGCCAACTCGCTGGCGCCAGGCCGCTTGTCCGGTCATCACCCCTCTGGAAGTTGAGAGGATGGAGATGCCCAGACCTCCATAGACACGTGGGATTTCCCGGCTCTGAACATATACCCTGAGGCCGGGCTTTGACACCCTCTTCAGCCCGGAGACGAGGGGCTGCTTCTTGTCGTCATATCTGAGATAGACCTTGATCATCCTCTGGGGCTTGCCCCTGAGCACCTCATAGCCGGAGACAAAACCCTCTTCCTTGAGGATCTTGGTGATAGAAAGCTTCATCCTTGAGGCCGGAATGAGCACAGAGTCATGACTGACCATCATAGCATTGCGTATCCGAGTTAGCATATCGCTAATTGGATCGGTAACGCTCATTCCCAGTTACCCCCTTGATTCGGCTTACCAGCTTGACTTTCTGACCCCGGGTAGCTCGCCAACTAGAGCCAGCTGCCGAAAGCAGATGCGGCACAGGCTGAACTTGCGCATATAGGCCCGGGGCCGACCACAAAGCCGGCAGCGGTTGTGCTGCTGCACCCTGAATTTGGGCGTGCGCTGCGATTTCACGATCATGGATGTCTTGGCCATCGTCTCTAGCCTTTCTGAAAGAACATGCCCATGAGCTCCAGAAACTCTCTGCCCTCGTCATCGCTGCGGGCGGTGGTGATGATTGAGATCTCAAGCCCGCGAGCCTTATCCACCTTATCGTAGTCGATCTCAGGAAAGAGCAGCTGCTCCTTCATCCCCAGGGTGTAATTGCCCCGCCCATCGAAGGCATTGGGGGAAGCCCCTTGGAAGTCTCGAGAGCGGGGCAGGACAGCGTTAAGCAGCCTATCCAAGAAATCGTACATGCGCCTGCCGCGCAGAGTCACCTTCAGCCCAATAAGCATGCCTGCTCTCAGCCTGAAGGCGGCTATGGATCTCTTGGCGCGTGTGGTCACCGGGCACTGGCCTGAGATGGCGGCCAGGTCCTGCTTGGCTGGCTCCAGGGCGCGGGGGTTTTGCGTCGCCTCCCCCACCCCCATGTTGAGCACGATCTTCTCCAACCTGGGCACCTGCATCACGTTGCTATATCCCCTGAGGCGCATCAAGGCTGGCACCACCTCACTGTGATATTTTTCCTTCAGCCGCGACAAAACCTGCCTCCTCAAAGACGCCGGATCGGCCTCTACTCGATAGCTTCATGGCAGCGGCGGCAAAGCCGAACCTTCCTGCCATCCTCCAAGAGTTGCAAGCCCACCCGGGTGGGACGACTGCACTTGCTGCACAGGAGCATTACATTGGAGACGTGGATTGGCGCCTCCCGCTCTATCACTCCTGCCTGCCTCACCCGACCCCGAGCCCTGGTGTGCCGCTTAATCATATTGACCCCCTCCACCAGCAGCCGGCTCTGCCTGGGATAGGAGAGCCTCACCTTCCCCTTCTTGCCCCTGTCCTTGCCCGCGATCACTATCACGGTGTCATTCTTTCTGATCTTCATCCCCGTTCCCTCATACGACCTCTGGCGCCAGGGATACGATCTTCATAAAGTTTTTCTCTCTCAGCTCCCTGGCTACAGGACCGAAGATGCGAGTACCTTTAGGATTATTCTTATCGGTGAGAATCACCGCTGCGTTGTCGTCGAACCTGATGTATGAGCCATCGGGGCGACGGTAGGGCTTGGCAGTGCGCACGATGACCGCCCGGATCACGTCTCCCTTCTTCACCGCTGCCCCCGGTATCGATTGCTTCACTGTGGCTACGATGACATCGCCGACACGGGCATATCTTCTCCGGGTGCCCCCCAGCACGTTGATACACATGATCCGACGGGCCCCAGTGTTATCCGCCACCTTGAGTCTGGTATAAGACTGGATCATCTACCCATCCTCAGCTTATCTCCTTGGGTTGGATCTCAGCCACCTCACGCCTGGCCATTATCTCAGCCACCCGCCACCGCTTGTCCTTGGACAGGGGCCGGGTTTCGACTATCCTCACCACGTCCCCTATCTTGCAGGCGCTGGCTTCATCGTGAGCTTTGAATTTGACAGTGCGCCTCACAATTTTCTTGTACAGGGGGTGACGCCGGCGGGATTCCACGACCACCACCACCGTCTTATTCATCTTGTCGCTGACCACACGGCCTTGCCTGGTCTTGACTTTTGCTCCCAAAGCAACCTCTACTTTTTGGCCAGTTCCCTCTCCCAGATTATGGTCTTCATCCTGGCGATCTTCTTTTTTACCATACGGATCTCACGATGGTTGACCAGCTGCCTGGTGGCCAGGCGAAAGCGAAGGTTGAAAAGCTCGCGGCTGGCCTCCTCAAGCTGCTTTGCCATCTCTTCGGGGCGCAAAGCTCGAATCTCACTGACCTTCAAGTTGCATCAACCTCCCGCTCTTCCGGCGGGCAGCCCGCTTTCCCTGACTACAAATCTGGTGGCCACCGGGAGCTTGTGAGAGGCAAGACGCATCGCCTCCTTGGCTACCTCCTGGGTGACACCAGCTATCTCGAACAGCATCTTCCCCGGCTTGACCACAGCCACCCAGTAGTCCGGGGAGCCCTTGCCTCCACCCATACGCGTCTCCGCTGGCTTTGAGGTTACCGGCTTATCGGGGAAGGCGCGAATCCAAACCTTGCCGCCGCGCCGGATATGGTGAGTTATAGCTCGGCGAGCTGCCTCGATCTGCCTGGAAGTAAGCCAATTGGCCTCCAGCGCCTGCAGCCCACACTCGCCAAAGGCAATGCTGCTTCCTCTTACGGCCATTCCTCTGCGCCGACCTCTATGTACTTTCCGATACTTCACCCGCTTGGGTTGTAGCATCTTTAACCTCCTGCTCCACCTCGACGGCAGCCGCCTCCTCAGCTACAGGTGCTGGCTCTTCAGCCTCAGCCACAGGCGCTGGCTCTTCAGCCTCAGCCACGGGCGCTGGCTCTTCAGCCTCGGCCACAGGCGCTGGCTCTTCAGCCTCGGCCACAGGAGCT
>JAUVWM010000041.1 GCA_030604105.1 Dehalococcoidaceae bacterium | reverse complement strand
CTCCGGGTCTGCTCCTGTGGAGACTTTGGTCAAGGCCCGGTAGACATTTATCATACCCAGACCCTCTGCTTCGATCGGATCAGCAGTTTCCTTGATCAGCTTTATGACCTCTTCGTTGGTCAGTTCATCATTCACTGAAAGGATAAGCGCTGCCAGGGCGGCCACCTGTGGCGCAGCAACGGATGTGCCAGTAGCATAATCATAGCTATCCCGCCCATAAGTGGTAGGGATTTCATGGGCGGGGGCGTAGATTACGTTATCCCCATAATTAGAATCTGCAATCCTGCGGCCCAGAGAGTCAGTGGCACCGACGGCCAAAACTCTGGTGTACGATGATGGATAGTGAACCCCCCACAAATGGATGCCTGCATCAGCATCAAAAACCTCCCAGCCATCGTCCTCGTCATCAGGATCGCCATTGCCCGCTGAGGCAACAAGTACTACATTGTGATCATAAGCAAACTCAACTGCCCTGCGTAGCCCGGCGTTATTGTGATAGCTGGTATAGCCCCCCCGGCTGATGTTGATTACCCGTGCTTCGAAAAGGTTGGTTGCCCAAATGATGGCTTTGGCGATAGCCATACTTTCATTAGGTGTTTTAAGGATTACCAAGCCTATGTCGGGAGCAACACCGGATATGCCCCCATCGCCGTCGGAGGCGCCAACTACCCCTGCCACCATGGTCCCATGATGATGGTCATCGTAGCAGCTGATATCGGCATATTGTGTCCCATAATAGGTGCCACGGATATTATCCCTTAGGTCAGGGTGATTCTCTGCCACTCCTGTGTCAATAATAGCTACCTTTATCTCCCTTTTGCCTCTGGTTATTTGCCAGCCGAGCCTAGCGCGAATGGGATTTAGATACCGAAACTGCTCCACTAACCTAGCATCTTCGATCGGCGTGCCTTCCTCTTCCAGTACTGTGCTGATCTGGACTTCTTCGATGATGTTTTCCTGTAGTAGCTTCTGCTTGAGCTGCTCCAAGTCTGCGCCTTTTTTGTATTCCACCTCACCTACCGATATATCTGCCAGCCAGCTCACCAGCTCGAGGTCATATTCCTTCAAAAGGGACTTAACGTCTGCAACGCCGACACCGAAGGCAAAAGCAACAGTCAGCCTGCCGCGTATGTATTTCACTCCCTCTGGGTTGGTCTCTATTTCTTTCTGGTCTACCGGTGCCACGAAGAGAGACCCGGTCTCTAACGCTTCCATAGCCTCGGCAGGCGGGGTGGGCGTGGGCATGACCTCAGCTGTAGGCAGCGGGGCAAGTTCTTCCCCCTCCCCATCGCCGCAGGCGGCCAGTGTCGGCAGGACTGCCAGCAGCAGTGCTAGGAAGCCAAACAGCGCTATCTGCTTTCTACCTTTCATCACAGTAGCTCCTACTTCACCACGATAACATAATACCCGGGATTTCCCATTTTAACTCTGAGTGAGGCAATTCTCGCCCCTTGTCGTTCTTGGCACGAATCATATACCCGCAATTTGTCGGGGCGCTTGCCTCCTGCTTCTGCTTGGATAATCGTTAAATTCGCAAGCGTATCAAAAGCCTATCATAGGTATGTTGCCTGCTGCCAGAGGATTTTTGTACCACAATCCGGTGCCCAATAGTACTACCACTTGAGGGTAATGGAGATAAGGTGATAGACTGCAAGTGTACCAACGAAATGACAGCAAGAGAACTTAGAGAGTTAACCCTGTCTGCGCTCGCGCTGGCACTGGCATTTGGCATCGCTTTTGAAGGCGGCCTTCGCGCTATTCTTGAGCCAAGCCGGTTGATCGTCGCATTCTTCTTCACCCTAGTTGGAGTTTCCCTAGGCTTCATCCTTCATGAATTGGGGCACCGTTTTGTTGCTAGAAGATTTGACTACTTCGCCGAGTACAGTATGTGGCGAGAGGGCCTGATGCTAGCCCTCGTGTGCTCTCTTTTTGGGTTCGTTTTTGCTGCCCCCGGTGCGGTTATGATTCGTCCAGGAATAGCCCCCTGGCGACGGGGCACCTCAATGACAGAGACGCTTGGCCTGATATCGATAGCAGGCCCAACTATGAACGTGTGCCTGGCAGTGGTTTTCATCGTATTGAACACACTCTATCCGGCTACGGTCTTCTCTCTTGGAGCATGGATTAACACCTGGTTGGCCATCTTTAACCTGATCCCGTTAGGGCCTCTCGACGGAGCCAAGATTATCAGGTGGGATCGGGGAGTCTGGTCAAGCGCGATAGGAGCAGCAATTGTGTTGCTTGTCATGCAGTCCGTCATCCTCTAGACTCATTGTCGTGGATGCGAACTGCTCCTTGATCCAACAAGAAGCCAATTTGCTTAATGTCTGCTCGTCACTAGCAACAATAGTAACTCATGGGAAGAGACCGCAAGGTGACTGGACGCGCCCGAGCTCTTCGCCTGCCTATTCCAGCTGCGCCTCTTCCAACCCAAAGAAATGCCCCACCTCGTGAAGCACTGTGAGACGCACCTCAGCCTCAATGTCCTCCTGAGTGCAGCAGACGCGCTCAATGGGTCCCTTAAATAGCGTTATCCTGTCGGGCAGGATCGCGTCCTCCAATGAGCGCTCTGTCAGAGGCACTCCCTCATAGAGCCCCATAGTGTCAGCCATGTGTTCGGGGGGCTCGTCCTCTATCACCACCACCACGTTCTCCAGTCTGCTCAGGAATTCCTCCGGCAGGGTTGCCAGCACCCTCCACACTAGGCGCTCAAACCTCCGACGAGACAAGCTACCTCTTCCTAGCATATCGGGTTTGTCCATCTGATCCTTAATTGTGCCCGCAGTGTGGGGGATAGTCAACACCAAGTCTCACGAGTCACTTCCACTGACGTGCTGGGACTTAAACCAACGTAGCTCACATGGGTTGGTCAACATCCAGGTAGCAGCTGATTCCGCCAGCGGTATCGCCACTCAGTGGCAACGGCCTTTTCCACAGTCTGATCCCAGGCACACAATCCATCGAATTGTTGGCCAAAGCTCTAAGGCAAAGAGGAGGCCGGGTGGAGGGGGGAGGGAAGGTCCTTCCTCGCCATGCAACCGGCTCTACCCAAGTGCTGCCTCCTTCTCCCGCTGTGTGGCGTTTCCTGCCCCGATTCCTCTGCCACTGGTGTAGTTCGCAGCCACAGCTTCAGGCGCCTGTTTGGGCCCGTGTGCGCCCCGTTTCAACGTTCGGACCGTGGTATGCTGACTGACGCTGAGCGTGACCGGCGGCATGATAGGCTGAGCTTGATTTAGGCTACACATGCATGGCTAAGCCACCAGTCACTTCCAGGCAGGAGCCGGTTATATAGCTCGATGCCTCAGAGGCAAGGAAGACAGCGGTGATGGCGATATCTTGGGGCAGCCCCCACCGTTTAAGTGGGATGCCACCCAGCATAGCCTGGCCCAAGGGCGGGGGCAGCTTGTCCCACGACGTGGCGGGGGTGGCTATGAGGCCCGGCAAAATGCAGTTGACCCTGATATCGTGTGGAGCCCACTCCGCGGCCAGGGTCAGGGTGAGACTCATAACCCCGGCCTTGGCGGCTGAGTAATGGGCATAGCCTGGAGCATTGGTGAGAGCCGCCAAAGACCCGGTGTTTATGATCACGCCCCCTCCCCGCTCGATCATCGCCCGGCCCGCGGCCTGGCAGCAGAGGAAGCAGCCCTTGAGGTTTACGGCGAAGATCCTGTCCCATTCCGCCTCCTCTATCTGTAGCGTGGGTACCGCAAAGGCCTGCTCCAGAGTTGAGGCCACGAAACCAACCTCTCCACCGGCATTGTTGACCCAGATGTCGATCCTGCCCAATTCCTCCATCGCTCTCTTCACTGCCTTGGCAATGTCGTGGGATTGGGTAACGTCTGTGGATATAGCCACGGCTTTTCTGCCTTTGGCCTTGATTTCGGCGGCCACGGCCTCGATCTCGGCCTGGGTCCGGGCCAGCACCGCGACATCGGCGCCGGCATCGGCGAATGCCAGGGCGATGCCCCTGCCGATCCCGCGTCCGCCGCCGGTTATCGCGGCTGCCTTGCCTTCGAGGCTGAACATTGACGACGGCATAGTGACCTCCTTGTCCTTCGATGTCATACGTTAGACCTTCTCTATCTGAACCAGGCAGGTATTATAGGGGAAGGCGCCGCCGGGCGACGGGGCGTCCTTGGTCAGGGTGTTGGCGCAGCCGCCCCTGTCTATTCCCCTCTCATCGGGGGCGTACCAGGCGCCCTGTCCCAGGTCGGCCACCCCGGGCATTATCCTCTCGGTGACTCTGGCCGGGACGATTACCTGGCCCCGGTCGTTGGATACCCTGACCTGGTCTCCATCCCTGATGCCCCTGGCCTGGGCATCGGCGGCGTTGATGCGGATGGCGTGCTCAAACAGCTCCAGCAGCCAGGGGATGGTCTCGAGCTGGGTGTGGACGCGCCTGCGGGTATGGGTGGTGATGAGCTGGAGGGGATACTTCTTGGCCAGGGGGTCGTTGGGGCCTTCCCAGGGCTCGATGTACTTGGGGATGGGAGGGCATAGGGGGTCGTTGGCATCGGCTATCTGCTGGGAGTAGATCTCGATCTTGCCCGAGGGCGTAGAGAAGGGGATATTGTCCGGGTCCTCGATCTGGAGCTTGAAGGCGACATGGGGTTCGGGGAGCTTTACCTTGACACAGCCCTGCCTCTTGAAGGCCTCGAAGTCAGGGACCTCGGGGTTGTCCTTCACCATTTGCCGCACCAGTTCCTCGTCGCCCATATCAAGGAAGTCGGGGATGCCGACCCTGGCCGCCAGCTCGGTGAATGCTTCCACGTAGGACTTGGCCTCGCCGGGGGGGTCGACAACCTTCTGCGCGAAGCCGTACATGGGCGTCGCCCCGCCGGCAGCGAGGTCGTTTCTCTCCATGCCCACGCTTGCCGGCAGCAGGATGTCGGCATAGCGGGCGGTGGCGCTGAGGTATGCCTCATGAACGACCACGAACTCCGGCTTCATGAGGGCCTGGGCGATCTTGTTGGAGTTGGGGAACTGGTTAACAAAGTTGGTGGTATGGATATAGACCAGCTTGTAGTCGGTGAGGTAGCCCCCGGCCTTGCCCCGGAGTAGGGCATCGGCCACCAGGACGCGGTGTGGCACGTCGCAGGGGGGCGCGATGAACTCACCTTGCATGACCAGTTTTCGGGGGGGCAGCTGGCTTTCCACAGGGTTGGCGCTGAGCCCGGGAGGGATGATGGGGAAGGGATAGGCGCTGAAGGGGGCGGCGAAGCCCCCGGGGGCGGCTGCCGGGAAGCCGCCGTGGTTGCCGATATTCCCCGTCATAGCCGCCAGGGTAATAGCCGCTCGATGGTACTGCTCGCCGTAGGCGGTGCGCCCCGGGGAGATGCCGGTGATGAGGGCTGCCGGTTTGGTGGTGGCATACTCCCGGGCCAGGGCCTCTATAGCCGCCGCCGGAACGCCGGTAATAGGCTCGGCCCACTGGGGTGTCTTCGGCTGGCCGTCCTCCTCGCCCATGACATAATCCTTGAACCTGTCAAAGCCCACGGTATAGCGGTCGAGGAAAGCCTTATCCTCGAGACCGTCCCGGATGATGACGTGGGCCATGGCGATCAGCATAGCGGCGTCAGTGCCCGGCCGGATCGGGACCCACTGGTCGGCGAAGACGGCGGTGGAGTCCGTAAATCTGGGGTCGATAGACACCATCCTGATTCCCTTCTCCTTGGCCTGGACCAGGTACCAGGAGGTATTGGTGCTGGCGATGGTGACCGCCGGGTCCCAGCCCCACATGATGATGAGCTTTGAGTTCAGGAGGTCGTCGCGGGTGTTGGCGCATTGCATAAAGTTGCCCAGGGTGGCCAGCGTGGCGAGGTTGGCCCCCTCGAACGAGGCCATGCCCCAGGGCGTAGTGCTGCCGCCGAACATGTTGAAGAAGTAAGAGGCTAGGGTGCCCATGTTCAGGTAGCCAATGTCGCCCCCGCCGCCGAAATGCAGGATAGCCGCCGGCCCATAGGTATCCCTCACCCTCTTCAGCTCGCTGGCCACGGTGTCCAGGGCCTCATCCCAGGATATGCGCTCAAATTCGCCCTGGCCACGCTTCCCCACCCGCTTCATGGGGTACTTCAGGCGCAAGGGGTCACCGAGCTTCTGCCGCATGGCCCGGCCCCGGACGCAGGCCCGGAACTGGGGCTCCTCGCCATCGTCGGTCTCGATCCTGGTGATAACCCCGTCCTTGGTGTGCACCTTGAGCAGGCAGATCCCGCCGCAGTGGGGGTTGCACACGGTTGCGATTACCTTTTCCTCACCTCTTTTAGCCGTCATGTGGTACACCTCCTCTCGATAGAGAGCCGCGGCTCTCTACTTGAGAACCGTCACTGCGGGATAGGTCTCCGGTTTGGGCTTGAACACGATTGATGGCCTGAGCTCGCCATCGTAGATGAACCCCGCCGCCCGCGTCGCCTCGCCGTACCTGGCCTTCATCTCCTCCAGGGAGCCCGCGTCCAGCGCCCGGGTGGGACAGCTGGCCACGCATATCGGGCTCTTGCCCTCATCCCACCTATCGAGACATAGATTGCACATCTGCATCTTGGCGTTATCCTCGGCTCCAAACTGCGGCGCATCATAGGGACAGGCTTCAAGACACAGCTCGCACTTGTCCCTGCCCAGGCACGTCTCCCTGTCCACCACCACTATGCCATCCCCATCCCTCTTGCTGATGGCAGCCACGGGACAGGCCGCCAGGCACGACGGCTGGGCACAGTGGTAGCAGGCAGTGGACAGAAAGGCCACGAACAGCTCAGGATATTTGCCCTTCTCCAGGGTCGATACCCGTCGCCAGCTGGCTGGCCCGGCCGGTACGTCGTGCCAGTCCTTGCAGGCGACCACGCAGGTGAAACATCCGATACATCTCGTCTGGTCGAAGTGAAATGCCAGCTGCATAGCCACCCCCCTAATGAAGCCATCTAAGAGCCTATTGGCCCATTTGGCCCATATAGTAAGCCTGCAGCCCCTGGCTGTCAAGGGCGACGACTTCCCGCTTTTCCGCTTAAGGTGCAGGTGGTTTCTGTGTTAGAATAGCGCCGGAGAGAGAAGGGATTATTCCAACAAGACACGAGCGGAGGTGAGCAGGATGCCTTCATTGCTCTATGAGAAGAAGGGGCATGTGGCCTACATTACGTTCAACCGCCCCGAGGTGCGCAATGCTATGGATGCTGAGACCTTGGTGCGCCTGGCACGAGCCTGGCAGGACTTCAACGGCGACGACGATCTGCGGGTTGCCATACTCACCGGTGCCGGGGAAAAGGCATTTTCCTCCGGGTTCGATCTCGGCCGGCTCATGCCGCTGCTGGGCGGGGGGCGGCCGCCGGAGGACGAATGGGATCATGCCCTGCTCCAGGACCGGGCGAACGTGATGCGGACCGCCTTTTTGCGGGGGTATGAGCTCTATAAGCCGATAATCGCCGCCATAAACGGATACTGCCTTGCCGGGGGCACGGAGATAATCCAGGCCACCGACATCCGCATCGCCGCCGAGCACGCCACCTTCGGCCTCACTGAGGTCAAGCGGGGCATTATCCCCGGCGCCGGCTCGCTGGTCCGCCTTGCCCGCCAAGTCCCCTTCTGCAAGGCTATGGAGATACTGCTGGTGGGGGAGGCCATCACCGCCGAGGAAGCCTGCCGTTTGGGCTTGATCAATCAGGTTGTACCCCCGGACCGGTTGCTGCCCACCGCTGAGGAAGTGGCTGGAAAGATAGCCTCCAACGGGCCGCTGGCGGTGCGAAAGGCCAAGGAGACGGTCCTCAAGACATCGGGGCTGCCGCTTGAGCGGGCCTACGAGCTGGAAAGCGAGAGCGTCCGCATCGTGGGTCTCTCCCAGGACGCAAAGGAGGGGCCGCGGGCATTTATGGAGAAGCGTAAGCCAAACTTCGTGGGCAGGTAATATTTAAGCCAGGTGGCGGGCTATTACCAGGTTTTGAATCTGAGAGGTGCCTTCGTAGATCACCGTGGCCATGGCATCGCGCAGGTATCGTTCCACCCTGAATTCCCTGGTATAGCCGTAGCCCCCCAGGATACGGATGGCATCGACGGTTGCCTGTATCGCCATCTCGGAGGCGAAGAGCTTAGCCTGAGAGGCCTCCTTGGTGAACGGAAGCCCCTGGTCCTTGAGCGCTGCCGCCTTCAGGGTCAAAGCCCTGGCGGCCTCGATACCGGTAGCCATATTGGTGAGCATGAACTTTATGGCCTGGAAATCGAAAATAGCCTGGCCAAACTGGGTGCGGGTCTGGGCATAGCTCAACGACTCTTCAAAGGCAGCGCGGGCGATACCCACAGCCTGAGAGGCGATATTTATTCTGCCCCCATCCAAGGTAGTCATTGCCACCTTGAACCCCTCGCCCAGCTCGCCCAGCAGGCTGTCTTGGGGCAGAAGGCAATTATCGAAATTGATCTCGCAAAAAGATGAGGATTTGAGGCCCATCTTTGAGATCTTCCTGACGCTTACCCCGGGATGGACCAGGGGTGGCGCCTCGGTGTCGAAGACAAAGGCGCTGATCCCCTTATGGCGCTCACCACCGGTTCTGGCAAACACCACGCAGATGTTAGCCTCGGCGGCATTGGTGATGAACATCTTCGTGCCGCTGAGCTCCCATTTATCTCCAGCCAGACGGGCCTGAGTGGTGAGAGCTGCGGCATCGGAGCCGACTTCGGGCTCGGTGAGGCTGTAGCACCCCAGCGCCTTCCCCTGAGCCATGGGGGTGAGATATCTCCTCTTCTGCCCCTCATCTCCATATCGCAGGATTGGCTCACAGGCCAGGCTGTTATTTGCCGAGAATATTATGTGCAGGCTTGCCCAGCCTCGAGCCAGCTCCTCGGCAACAATGGTGTGCGATACAGCGCTCGCCCCCGCCCCGCCGTACTGCTGAGGCACAATCATTCCCATGAGCCCCAGCTTGGCTAATTGGGCCACCAGCTCCTGGGGAAACTCCTCCCTCTCTTCGAAGGCGCTGGCCACCGGGATGACCTGTTCCTCGACAAACTTCCTCACCGTATTCTGCAGAAGCTTATTTTCCTCGCTCGACTCGGTGTACACCTGGCTCCTCCCTAAGCGGCGCCCTCAAATCGGTATTCTCCGAAGACATCGCGCAGCACGTCGCAGATCTCCCCAATGCTGGCATAGGCCTTCGCCGCCTCCAGGATGGGGGGCATTAGATTGGCATCCGAGGATGCTGCCTCCTTGAGGTTATGGAGGGCCGCTTTCACCGCGGCGTTATCTCGGGAAGCCTTCACTTCCTTCAGCCTTTCAACCTGTAGCCTGGCCAGTTCAGGGTCAATATTTAATTTGGTGATGGCTGGCGACTTCCCGGAAACGAATTCATTCACCCCAACCACAATCTGTTGCTTGCTGTCGACCTGCTTCTGGTACTGGCTGGCACTGTGAGCGATCTCCATCTGGGGGAATCCCTTCTCGATCGCCGACTTCATGCCCCCTAGAGCCTCGATCCTCTCGAAGTATGCATAGGCTTCCTTCTCCATTTGATTGGTCAGGGACTCGATGAAATACGACCCGCCCAGAGGATCAACGGCCTGGGTGATCCCGCTTTCATGGGCGATGATCTGCTGAGTTCTGAGGGCTATGATAACCGCCTCCTCCGTGGGCAGACAGAGGGCTTCATCCCGGGAATTGGTATGCAGGGATTGGACCCCGCCCAAGACCGCGGCCAAAGCCTGAAGAGCCACCCGCACCACGTTGTTCTCCGGCTGCTGCCAGGTCAGGCTGCAGCCAGCGGTCTGGGCATGGCATCGCAGCATCCATGATCGTGGGTTCTTGGCCCCGAACCTGTCCCTCATAACCCTGGCCCAGATGCGTCTGGCCGCTCTCAGCTTGGCTATCTCCTCGAAGAAGTCGTTGTGGATATCGAAGAAAAAGGAGAGCCTGGGGGCAAAGGAGTCCACGTCGAGGCCCCTTTTGATTCCCGTCTCAACATAGGTCATGCCATCGGCCAGGGTAAAGGCCAGCTCCTGAACGGCAGTGGCTCCCGCTTCCCTGATATGATAGCCGCTAATGCTGATCGTGTTCCACTGGGGGACATGCTGTGAGCAAAATTCAAAGATATCGGCAATGATGCGAAGTGAGGGCTCCGGGGGGAAAATGTAGGTGTTTTGGGCTATGTATTCCTTCAGGATATCGTTCTGGATAGTGCCACCGATTTCATGGGAACTCACCCCTTGCTTCTCCGCCACCGCAATATACATGGCAAGGAGCACGGCGGCAGGCGCGTTGATGGTCATGCTTGTGGTGACCTTGTCTAAGGGGATGCCGTCAAAGATGATCTCCATATCCCTGAGCGTGTCCACGGCCACGCCACATCTGCCTATCTCCCCTTCCGAAGCAGGGTGATCGGAGTCCTGCCCCGTGAGCGTGGGCAGATGAAAGGCGACGCTTAAACCGGTCTGCCCCTCCTT
>JAUVWM010000110.1 GCA_030604105.1 Dehalococcoidaceae bacterium | reverse complement strand
GGCAAGGTCCTTCAAAAGCGAATCGAAGGCGCCAACAAGCTAGCCGAATGTGAGATATGGGTTGAGAATCAAAGAGGAGACCTTGTTGCCCCGGGCAAGGGAGAGGTGATGTTTTTCGATTAGCTGGGTTCAAGCCTCAGCATTCGACACAGGGCATAGTGAGCCGAAAGAGAAGGAGGCAGCCATGCAGGGAAGATATTTGCAGGAGCTTGAGGTTGGCCAGGAATTTGTCAGCCCTCGCCGCACGATCACCGAAACCGACATCGTCCTCTTCACCTCTCTGGTCGGGCTTGTCAACCCCATCTTCACCGATGAGATCTTTGCCCGGGAGCAGGGTCTGGGCACCCGGATAGCCCCAGGCCCCCTGACCATAGCTATAGCTATGGGACTCAGCGATGAGCTAGTATATGGCACCGCGATAGCCGCCCTGGGGATAGACAAGGCGCGCTTTAGCGCCCCGGTCAAGCCCGGCGACACGCTTCATGTCAAGACCACCGTAATAAGCAAGAGAGAGAGCGCCTCCCGCCCCGACCGGGGCCCGGTGACACTGCGCCATGAGGTCTACAATCACCGAGGGGAGCAGGTCTGCTCCTTCGAGCGGACTGCCATGGTGCTCAAGCGTCAGTAAGGCCTTGGGACCTCTTGCGGGCAGCCACCCGGTGGTGAGCCGCGGCAGTTCGTGAACAATGGTCGGGGTCATCCGCGCCCCTGTGCTATCGCTCTGGACTGTCAACCTCAGAAGATCGGGGCTGTCTCCCCCGGCTTAAAGCGGCTCATAATATCCTCGGCCACTATCTGGGCGGTGCGAGCGCAACCGGCAACAGCCGCCTGACCGGGAGGCAGCGCCCTGTCGCCCACAATATACAGGTTCACCACAGGAGTCCTCTGCGGCAGCCCCCGGCCTGGCCAGGTGCCAAACAGCGGCCAATCTCCGTGATAAGTCGGGGCCATGAGTATCTCGCCATGCTCGTCGAATCCCGGCAGGTTCTCCCTGATATCCATCAGGTTAAGCTCGAGCTCCCGCCTGGGGCTTATCGGTTCGATGCAAGGTCTCGGCATGCCTGCCGCTATAGTGACGTGTTTGCCCGGGGGAGCTATCTCAGGCACCGTGTTGGTAGGGCTGTAAAACTGGAACAGCCGCCGGGTATTGGCGGTCAGCACCAGCCCGTCCTGCTCCAGAAGGGGTCTATCGCTACCTATATAGATATGGGTAATGGGAGTCGACCTGTCCACCGTCTCCTCTCTAACCCTTCTCAGGTAGCCCGTGTCGAAGTTCTCGATCCCGGCCATGGCCACCATGAACCTGGGGGGCATGTTGCTCACCACTGCCTGGGCGCTCAGCTGCGTCATCCCCTCAGGCCGTTCCACCATCACCCCTTTGGCTGCCCCATCGCCGACCGTGATCCGCCTGGCCGGGCTGTTGAGCCAGACCTGACCACCCCTGGCGGCAATCGCCCTCACCAGCTCCTGCATCGGCTCAAGGGCACCGGCCACGGGTATTCCCACAATAGGCTCTGAAGGGTCTGACGGTTGGTCCGGCGCCTTGAAGAAACGGAAAAGCTCCGCAGCGGAGCACTCATTGGCGTTTGTGCCTATGGTACCGGCTATAAACGGCTGCAACCTGGATAGGGTTTCGACCTCATGCGTGTGTTGGCGGAACCACTCTTCAACAGTCATGTTGTCCGGGGGCCCTTGCCAGGCCACCGCCCGTCCTATGGCCATCATTATCCTGCCGGGGTCCTCCTCACACTCGGTGATGAGATTCATCCACGCTTCCGGTCCATCCCCCTTAGCCGCATGATACTGGCCCCTGACCCGGATGCCGCTGAACAGGGTTCGCGGAAATCTCAGCTCCAGCTTGGCGCCAACCTGCCCGCAGATATCCGCCAAGGGGCCACGTGGAGCCAGCATTTGAACGCCGGGGTCGAGGCGGTAGCCCTTAACCCGCTTGGTGGAGCAACGGCCACCCGGAAGAGATAGCCTTTCCACCAGCACCACTCTGTAGCCCCTATCAGCCAGCAAAGCGCCCGCACATAGACCACCGACGCCGGAACCTATGATTACCACATCGCATTCTTGCTTTTTCATGGTGACCCTCCACAGCCAGAGCCGTTCGCTCATGCAGCCCGATGCCTCGGAAGCCAGGAAGATGGCAACTCCAGCGAAGCCTTCAGCCGGAATTTCCCAAATCGGCTATGGTGGCTATGTTACTCGCCCCCTTGTTGGCTGTCAAGGCATCCGACAAGCCCAAAAGGTGCCGCCGTACACCTCGAAAACCCCGGCAAAGCCCTTCCCTGAGCTTGAGCGGAGAGGATGCCTCCCGCCCACTCTTGACGGCCAGGCTCAAGGGGCCGATAATCGGCGCAGGCGTGACAAATGGCAGTGAAATATGATATAGGGACTAAACATGATCAACTAAGGAGGGAATCACAAATGGCACATCACAGCGGAGGTACAGTGCAGCTGCCACCGGTCAGCCATGTGGCGCTGGTGGTCAACGACATCGAAAAGACGGCGGAGTATTATACCTCGACCCTTGGCATCGGGCCTCTTGAGGCCCAGGAGGTCGCCCTCGATGGGGTTATGTTCCACGGCAGGCCGGTCAAGACCAGATTTAAGGTGGCCAGCGCCCGGTCAGGGCAGGTCGAGATCGAGATGATCCAGCCCGTGGAGGGCGACAGCCCTTATGCCGAATTCCTCAACAGCAAGGGGGAGGGCCTGCACCATCTGGCATTCGATGTGGACGACCTGGACAGCATAGCGGCCGAGTGGGCCAAAGAGGGGATCAAGCCCTTCTTCAGCCAGGAGTTTCCCGGGGTCGCCAAGTTCGCCTATTTCAACACCGACAAGCTCGGCGGGGTGGTCGTCGAGCTCTTCCAGCATGGTTGAGCAGCAAGCAGAGCCCAAGGGAGGAGGTAAGAGGATATGGTCAAAGTAATGTTCTTAGTCAAGAGCAAGCCGGGCGTTTCACGGGAGGAGTTCTGCAGGCACTACGAGGAAGTGCACGTGCCATTGGCATTGAAGTGTTTCCCGACCTTTAAGAGATACGTGCGGAACTACGTCGTCACTCTTCCTGACGCCGAAGAGCCGGGGTTCGATTGTATCACCGAGATCTGGTTTGACAATATGGAAGCTTGCCAAGAAACCGTCGATCTCTGGGGATCGGAGGCCGGCCAAGCGATTCGCGAGGATGAAGAGACGTTCATGGACCGAGATAAGACAGTCTCCTTCCTCGTTGAAGAGAAGGCGACAAAATAGCCGGCGAGCCATGCCTGTGGCCACCCACAGGCGCCGTGCTGGAGGCAGGGCCTTACCCGGGATATGCCGATTATGGGGGAGCTTTGGGCCTCCCGCTTTCCAGGAGAAGGCTATAGCCTTATTTCCCCTTGAAGACAGGCGCCCTCTTCTCGGCGAAGGCCCTGGCTGCCTCTTTGTGGTCCTCGGTCTCGGTCAAGAACTGGGAAGCCTGCCCGAAGAAGGTCCGGAACATCTCCACGGGGAGCGCCAAGCCTTTGTGAACGGCTTCCTTGGTCAGTCTAACCGTCAGCGGCGGGTTCTTGGCTATCTTGGCGGCTAGCTCTCTCGCGGCCGTCATCAACTGGTCATGGGGGACGACCCTGTTCACCATGCCGATTCGCTCGGCCTCCGCGGCATCGATAATGTCTCCGGTGAGCAGAAACTCATAGGCCCTGGCCAGGCCCACCAGCCGCGGAAGGATCATCGCATCCTCATGCGCCAGTATTCCTACCTGGATCCATCCTCTAAATCTGGCCTTATCTGAAGCTATACGCATATCGCATAGAAGGGCCAGATCAAATCCGTAGCCCACCGCCGGGCCATTCACGGCGGCGATGCTTGGCTTGTTCAGGTTAAGCAGCAGACCGCCACCTCCGAGGTCCCAGTCACCCTGAAGGCGCCTCCACCTCTCGGCCTGGGCATCGGCAGCCAGGCCCCCGCCGGCGACCATTTGGCTGACATCGAAGCCGGCACAGAAGCCACGGCCGGCCCCAGTGAGAATCACGGCCCGGACGTCATCATCGTTTTGGACCTCCTCAATAGCCTGAGCCAGTTCCCCCATGGTCCTGCCAGTGACGGCGTTCATTTTCTCGGGGCGGTTCAGCGTTATGGTCGCGATATGGTCCTCTTTAGCGTAGATAATGTGCTCGTAAGTCATGGCTCCGTCCTCCTTTCCTTAGTTGTTTCTGGCCACCTTCCCTTGAATACCTTCACCGTCTCCAGAAGAGGGTTCAGCTTGTGCTGACGTACATTGTAACCCGGGATTTGCCGCAATACAAGCTCGCAATTCCGGCAAAGGTCTTGACATCTGGCAGCAAGCGAGTATAATACCTCCACCCACAGAATTATGCTCCCTGCGAAGGCAGGGACCGTCCTCACAGGGCAAAGCGCCCTGTCCTCCAGAGCCGTAAAGGTACTGGCCTTCCCCGCGAACAGATGCTTGAGGCAACCGACGCAGCTTTTCCTGGGAAGCCCCAGGGCGATTGTCAGGTCCAAAAAGGAGGAAACATGGAAAAGCTCATCTACCTGCTCTGGACCCAGGAAGGCCAGAGTCCCGACCAGACCAGCAAGATGCTCCTCGGCGAATGCGCACCCCGCTTGCTCGAGCTGGGGCCCAGGATGCTCTCCATGAACATCAATGACTCGGATGCCGACGTGCCAGCGCCGGTGCCCACACCCGAGGGCGAGCAGCCCCTGGCGGCCGAGGTCTGCATCTGGCTCGACTGCCTCGACCGGCGGCAGCCCTTCGAGGAGGTCCTGCAGCGGGTCGGCTGCCGGATGGCCGGCTATCTGGTGACCGAATCTCTCTACACGGACTACGGCGGCAACGAGCATGGCAAGCCGCGCGACTGGCCCGATGGCAAGCGCTCTCCGGGCGTACTGACGGTCAACCTGCTGCAGAAGCTGGAGCGCCTCACCTACGAGGAGTGGCTCGATCACTGGTATGGAACCATGTCGCCCGTCTCCGAGAAGATACAGCCCCGGATGCGCTACGTCCGCAACACAGTTGTCCGCCCGATCACCCCGGACGCCCCGCCCCTCAAGGGCATCGTCGACGAGGCGTGGCCCTCGGCGGCGCACATCACCGACCCCATGCTCTTCTACGGCGCCAAGGGATCGAAGGAGCGGATGGAGGAGAACATCAAACGCATTTTCGAAGCTTCGACCGGCTTTATCGACATGGACAGCTTCCGAGCCG
>JAUVWM010000087.1 GCA_030604105.1 Dehalococcoidaceae bacterium | reverse complement strand
TGCGCGAACGCAAACTGCGTGTCGAGGCAGGAAATCGAGAGGAAGTACATTAAACCTGAGTTCGAGATAGTGGCGAAAAAGCCTTTGACGCTGAGGTGCGTCTACTGTGAACATGAGACCCATCCCCAATATATCGCCAGCTCAGAGAAGAACAACAGATACCATAGCGCCGACTGTTTTATGCTGGAGTGGATCAAGCCAGAGCATCTGATCATTTTCGATTCGGAAGTCGAGGCAAAGGACCACGGGTTCAGCCCGAGCCAGTACGCCCATATATCTGCAAAAAGGGGATAGAGTGACGGCAGTCCCGCTTCTGATTATTGGCGGTCGCCTCATCGACCCCGGCCAGGGAATCGATAAGGTTGGCGATATGCTCATCGCTGATGGCAAAATCATCTGGATGGGCGAGCTGGGCGCAGCACCCCCTGTGGAGCCGGGGGGTATCCTGCGGGCTTCAGGCATGGTGGTCTCGCCGGGATTCATCGATCTCCACTGTCACCTGCGGGAGCCGGGGTTTGAGGAGAAGGAGACCATTGCCACCGGGACCAGGGCGGCTGCCAGGGGCGGTTTCACCACGGTTTGCTGCATGCCTAATACCTCTCCCCCTATGGATGACAGAGCCACGGTGGAATATGTGAAGGGAAAGGCTCGGGCTGAGGGCGTGGTTCATGTCCTGCCCATAGGCTGTATCACCAGGGGGAGGCAGGGTGAGGAGCTGGCGGAAATGGGCGAGCTGGCTGAGGCGGGGGTGATCGCCTTCAGCGATGATGGCGACCCGGTGAGGAGTTCCGGAATCATGCGCCAGGCTCTGGAGCATGGCCGCAGCCTTGGCTTGCCCATTATAGACCACTGCCAGGATACCGAGCTTGGCCGGGATGGGGTTATGAACGAGGGCCGGGTGTCAGCCAGGCTGGGCCTGAGGGGAATGCCGGCAGCCGCTAAGGAGAGCATGGTTGCCCGCGACATCGCCCTGGCCCAGCTCACCGGAGCCAGGCTCCATATCGCTCATGTCAGCGCCGCAGGCTCGGTAGACCTCATCCGCCGAGCCAAGAAGCAAGGCGTCCCTGTCACCGCCGAGGTCACCCCTCACCATTTGGCCCTGACCGAAGGCAGAGTGATAGGTGGGGGTGCTGGGCTCACCTCGTCTCGCCCTTTACCGCTCGCTTACGATACCAATGCCAAGGTGAATCCTCCGCTCAGAGCCGATGGAGACCGTCAGGCCCTGATCCGCGGTTTAAAGGAGGGGGTAATAGACGCCATCGCCACCGATCATGCCCCCCATACCAGGGCGGATAAGCTCGGTGAGTTCGACGTGGCTGCCTTCGGCATCAGCGGCCTGGAGACTGCTCTGGGCAGCGCTATGGCCCTGGTGCATGGGGAGGGGCTGGGTTTGGTGACTTTGATCTCCAAGCTCACCTTCGAGCCGGCGAAAATCATCGGGGCCGGGAAAGGGCTGGGCAGGCTGGAAGTGGGAGCGGTGGCGGATATAACTATATTCGACCCCGAGGCGGAGTGGCTGGTGGACCCTGAGGCCTTCGCCTCGAAGGGCAGAAATACCCCCCTTGCCGGATATGCGCTCAGGGGCAGGGTGATGGCCACCATAGTTGCTGGGAGGCTGGTTCATAAGGACGATTCCCTCAGAATTGAAGGAGCAGCCACCTATAAGGCGGGGACGGGGGTGAGGGGTGAGTAAAAAAACGGTCCTGGTGCTGGAAGACGGCTCTATCTACGAAGGGTATTCTTTCGGCGCTGAGGCTGAGGCTCACGGCGAGGTGGTGTTCGCCACCAGCATGACCGGCTATCAGGAGATGCTCACCGATCCCTCCTTTGCCGGGCAGATTGTAGTCGCCACCTATCCTATCGTCGGCAACTACGGGATCAATGCCGAGGACTTTGAATCGAAGCAGATCCAGGTGAGGGGCTTTGTGGTTCGTGAGGATTGCCCGCAGCCCAGCCACTGGCAGAGCACCAGCACCCTGCATCAGTTCCTGGCCGCCCAGGGCATACCTGGGATCGGCGGCGTCGATACCCGGGCCCTCACCAGGCGCCTTCGCCTGGCGGGGGTGATGATGGGCATCATAAGCTGCCACGAGTCCCCGGAGGAGGCGCTGGGGCGGCTGAAGAGCCTGCCTCGCTATGAGAACACGGATTTCGTGAGCCAGGTCAGCACCCCGGCTTCCTACCAGTGGCAGGCGCCTGAGACCGATCTTAATCATCATATCGTGGTCCTCGATCTCGGCCTGAAATACAGCATCCTGCGCATTCTGCGCGGCAGGGGGTGCGCGGTGACTGCCGTGCCCTGCACCGCCTCGGCCGAGGATATCTTGGGCCTGAGGCCCGATGGCATCGTCCTTTCCCCCGGCCCCGGCGACCCGGCCCTCCTCGACTATATGGAGGAGATGGTCAAGAGGCTGGTGAGCAAAAAGCCGATAATGGGCATTTGCCTGGGGCACCTTCTTCTGGGACGGGCCTTCGGCGCCAGCACCTTCAAGCTCAAATTCGGGCACCGCGGCGCCAACCACCCCGTGCGCGACCTGGCGACGGGGCGGGTGCACATCACCGCCCAGAACCACGGCTACGCTGTGGATGGGGATGGCCTGGGTGGGGGATGTGAAGTGAGCCACGTAAATCTGAACGACGGGACGGTGGAGGGGCTGCGCCACCGGGAGCTGCCGATCCTGTCCATACAGTACCACTCCGAGGCCTCCCCCGGGCCGCAGGACAACGTGTATTTATTCGACCGGTTCCTGGAGATGGTGGGATAAGCATGTCTAAAATCTCTAAAGTCTTGGTGATCGGCTCCGGGCCCATCATCATCGGACAGGCGGCGGAGTTCGACTACGCCGGCACTCAGGCATGCAAGGCGCTCCGCGAGGAGGGGGTGACCTCGGTGCTGGTCAACTCCAATCCGGCCACTATCATGACCGATGAGGGCATCGCTGACATCGTCTATATCGAGCCGCTGACGGTGGATGTGGTGGGGCGCATCATCGAGCGGGAGCGCCCCGACGGCCTGCTACCCACGCTGGGGGGGCAGACAGGTCTCAACCTGGCTGTTGACCTGGGCGATGCCGGCATCCTCGATAAATACAACGTCCGCCTGCTGGGGACGTCGCTGGAGACCATCCGCAAGGCGGAGGATCGGGAGCTCTTCCGCCAGATGCTCTGCGGCATCGGTGAGCCAGTGCCAGAGAGCGCCACGGTGACCAGCCTCGAGGAAGCGCTGGAGGTAGCCGGGGACATCGGCCTCCCCTTGGTAATCCGGCCTGCCTATACCCTGGGGGGGACAGGCGGCGGTATCGCCTACTCACTGGAGGAGCTTAAGAGCATTGCCACCAGGGGGCTGCTCGCCAGCCCCATCCATCAGGTGCTTCTTGAAGGCTGCCTGGCGGGCTGGAAAGAGATTGAATACGAGGTAATGCGTGACGGCGCCGATAACTGCATTACCGTGTGTAATATGGAGAACGTCGACCCCATGGGGGTGCACACCGGCGATAGCATTGTGGTAGCCCCTAGCCTGACCCTGACCGATAAAGAGTATCAGATGCTGAGATCGGCCAGCCTCAAGATAATCCGCGCCCTGGGTATAGAGGGCGGCTGCAATGTCCAGTTTGCCCTGCCCCCCAGCCCGGCGGTGGCCGAGAGGTGGTCACCCGGTAGAAACAGGGAGAATAGCGACCCTTACTATGTCATTGAGGTCAATCCCCGGGTCAGCCGCAGCTCGGCCCTGGCAAGTAAAGCCACAGGCTATCCTATCGCCCGAGTGGCGGCCAAGATCGCTGTCGGCAGGCGGCTCGATGAAATCCCCAACCGGGTCACCGGGAAGACAATGGCTGCCTTCGAGCCGGCGCTGGACTACTGCGTGGTGAAGATCCCCCGCTGGCCCTTCGATAAATTTGCCTCGGGGGAGCGCACTATCGGCACCCAGATGAAGGCCACGGGCGAGGTGATGGCTACGGATAGATGCTTTGAGGCTGCCCTTCAGAAAGCGGTGCGGTGCCTGGAGATAGGCAACGGGTCCCTGCTTTGGGAGGGACCGAGCCTGAAGGTGGAGAGCCCGGCTCCATCATCCGCCGCTAACCCAGCTGCCCTGGAGCCCACCGATCTGCGCCTGTGGGCGATTATGGCGGCGCTCAGGCGGGGGGAAAGCCCTCAGGAATTGGCCTGTGCCAGTGGCATTGACCCCTGGTTCATATACAAATTCCAGAACATTGTCAACATGGAGAGGCGCCTGCTCTCCGAGTCCCTGGTTCCCGAGCTCCTGTGGCAGGCGAAACGCCTTGGCTTCTCCGATGAGCTGATCGGCACCCTGGCGGACAGGCTGCCGGAGCAGGTGCGCCAGCTGCGACACCGGTGGCAAATGCGCCCCGTCTACAAGATGGTGGATACCTGCGCCGCCGAGTTCGCGGCTGAGACCCCCTATTTTTACAGCACCTACGAAAAGGAGAACGAGGCCGAGCCCCTCAAGGGTGATAAGGCATTGGTTTTGGGCAGTGGCCCCATTCGCATCGGCCAGGGCATCGAATTCGACTATTGTAGCGTGCACTCCGCCTGGGCGCTTCACGAGGCAGGTGTCAAGAGCATAATGGTCAATTCCAATCCAGAGACGGTGTCCACGGACTTCGACACCAGCGATCGCCTCTACTTCGAGGCCCTTGATGAGGAGAGCGTGCGCGATATACTGGAAAACGAGGGTGGCCAGGGCCTCAACGGAGCAATCCCCCCGTCCATTGTCCAGTTTGGGGGGCAGACGGCTATCAACCTGGCGGAGCCCCTGGCTCGCAGCGGCATGCCTATCATGGGCTCCAGTGCCGAGGCCATCGATCTGGCCGAGGATCGCCATAGATTCGAGGACTTTCTCAATCGGCTGGGCATCCCCCAACCGCCGGGGGGTGGGGTGAGATCGGTGGAGGAGGCCCTGGCTGTAGCCGGGCTCATAGGTTATCCGCTGCTGGTACGCCCCAGCTATGTCCTGGGAGGCAGGGCAATGGAGATCGTCCATTCCGCCACTGAGTTGATCCGCTATATGGGCCCGGCTCTGGAAGTGGACAGCCGACACCCTGTCCTCATCGATAAGTACCTGGAGGGCAAGGAGGTGGAGGTCGACGCCGTCTGCGATGGCGAACGCGTTCTTATCCCCGGGATCATGGAGCACATTGAGCGGGCCGGAGTGCATAGCGGCGACTCCATGGCAGTGTATCCTGGCTTGAACCTGACCGAGTCTGAGGTGGAGATCATTGTCGACTACACCGTGCGTATAGGCCTGGCACTCAAAGTCAAAGGCCTGATGAATGTCCAGTATGTGATCATGCCCAACCAAGGTGGGGCTGAATCGTGGGCCTCTGTCTATGGGCTGGAGGTAAACCCCCGGGCTAGCCGCACTGTGCCCTTTATCTCCAAGGTCACTGGGGTGCCTATGGTCCGGGTGGCCACCAAGGTGATGTTGGGCCAGAGCCTGGCCCAACAGGGGTATGAGACCGGGCTGTGGCCCCAGCAGAAGCTGGTGGCCATCAAAGCCCCGGTGTTTTCCATGGCCAAGCTTACCGGCGTCGATACCTATCTGGGCCCGGAGATGAAATCAACCGGCGAGGTCATGGGCATCGATTACACCTTCAATGCTGCTTTAGCCAAGGCGCTGTCGGCAGCCGGCCTGATACTGCCCCCCAAGGGGGTGCTATTGCTCAGTATCGCCGACAAGGATAAGCCCCAGGCGCTACCTATCATAAAATCGCTTTACTCATCAGGCTATAAGCTCTATGCCACCGAGGGCACTGCGGCCATGATACAGGCTATAGGGCTGCCGGTGACCATGATCAGCAAGAAGCTGAGCGAGGGGCATCCCAACGTGGTCGACATTATCCGCGATGGCACTGTTGACGGGGTGGTCAATACCGTTACCGGGGAGCGCGCCCCGCTGAGGGACGGCTTTGAGATTCGCCGTGCCGCCGCCGAAAAGCGGGTTCCATGTTTCACCTCTCTGGATACCGCCCAGGCGGCCGCCCAGGCGCTGGTTAACCGTGACCTTCCCTTTACCATTCAGCCCCTTAGAGATTACCTGGCCTGACCCCAGGCGTTCTGAGGAGGATGTCTACGGAGCGATCCCTGGCTACAATTGTTTCCACTGCCGAGGTCATGCCTGGCGTGTACCTTATCTGGGTGCGAGCGCCCGGGATCGCGGCAGCCAGCCGTCCCGGGCAATTCGTCATGGCGAGATGCGGTCAGGGGGCTGACCCGCTGCTCAGGCGCCCCTTGAGCATTCATCAGGTTGCTCCCAAGGCTGAGGCCGGTTTGCCCAGTGAGCTGGCTCTCCTTTTGGCCGTGGTGGGGCGGGGAACCCAGTGGCTAGCCCAGGCAAAGCCGGGGGAGCAGCTGGATTTGCTGGGGCCGCTGGGCAATG
>JAUVWM010000044.1 GCA_030604105.1 Dehalococcoidaceae bacterium | reverse complement strand
AGATATTCTTTGTTCTTATCGTTATGGCATCAATCATGGCGTGTCTGATACCCGGATGCGGCGGCGGTGAGGAGCCTGCCCGTTTCTCCATGCAGGTGATTCCCGATCAAATAAAGCCGGCCGTACCAGGGCAGAGATGCGTGTTTCTGGTAGTCATTTCGGATGAAGGGCAAGGCAGTGCCACAGGAAAACCAGTCAATATCTCAGCCACGGCGCCTGACGCCACAGTAGAGGTTGATCCTCCTGTGGTACCTCTTGGGCTGATTGCCGAGGTGACCGTGGTACCAGATGAGGGCACCTTGGGGAAAACGCTGTCGGCGACGATCCGCGCAGAGCGTGACGGACTGCAGCACACTGAAACGGTAGCCATTGTCATGTGGGATGGCCCCCTCCCCGAGGGTATATTAGAGGGTTTTCTCGCCGGTGCCGCAGGGAGGCGTGACGTCTTTATCCCCTGGCTTGCAGCCAACCACCCCGAGCTTGGCATAACACCCGAGACCGAATGGACGGCTACATATGCAAAGGTGCTGATGCCGGGGGCAAACTACTGCCTCTTCTTCTCAGAGCAATGGGAGATGGGGCAGGTCTTTCATGCGATGATACCGCCAGACGATTGGGTGTACATCTATCTGAGACATCGGTTTACTGAGATACGCCCATCGCATGCTTTCATGATCTCGTCGCTGGCCGCGCAAGAGGAGCCTCGCGCTATCGGCGTTGAACATGTACCACAGTATGTTGACATGTCTGAAGTCTGGCGATAGTGGCGTGCAGCAGTCAGGCTGGATCTTTCTTTAATGTGACATTCCTCGCTATTGTGACCTTGCGCTCGAGAAGGAAGTCCTTTTCGAGCAGGTGCTTGAAGCTGACAAGTGCTCCAAAACCACTCCCTTTCGGTCAAGTTCCCTTTAGGTGGTGGGGGTATGATGCCTGCCTACCAGGAGATACCAAGACCTTTCCTCCAATTCCAACTGCACTTAGGGTGCCACGACAACACGACGGAGATGATCCTGCAGCTCTTATCGGTAATGCTTGACTAGCTCCGGGCTGTAAGGCGCCGTTCTACCGACACACCGTTCCCTTGGGCATAGCTGGCAACTTTCAAACTTGATCTCAGTCGGGAAACATATTCCAGAGACGGATTTCAGTGGGACCATCAAGAGACTCTCTGTCAGTGTCACTCCGATTAGATCTTCTACGTTACCAAAGAGCGAAAACAACTCTTTCTGCTGTGTTACCGGCCAATCCTCCAGAGAACCTGGGTTCATTCTTGACGTCTCCCCTAGCGCATACTTCGTCGCTAGGTAATCCTCGAGATAGGTGTGGGCAGAGGCCAAAGCCACCCACTTCATTATATCCAAACAGTAGTACTTGACTCGGTCATCCGGTGGCACAGCTATTTCTTCCAATTCTGTTCCGCACGTCGCAACATATGGGAAAACTCTTTCCACCTTATCCAAGTTAACCCGCAGAACACGGCTAGTAAACCTTACACCGCCAATCTCCACCGAGTCCCCGTTCTTGTTGTCAACATAGCAAACTTCGTAGATAACTTTGGGTTTAGCTATAGGGCGAACGATCTCGAGTATCTCATCGACACGTCTTTCTAAGCGTTCGCTTTTCTCAGATACATAGAACCGCTTAATTGCTTTTTCGAGGTCTAAGCTGACGGGGATGCTGTCCAAGACTTCCATGATCCTCGATCCTCCTAAACTGCCACAGGGTTTCCCTGACCTGCCCCCAATAATTGTACCACTTCTTAGGTTAGAGTTATGGACATGATAGTCGTAAGTTTCGAGGGAGTCAATTCGTAGAAATCCATTTCCTTGTAGAACTATCGATTGATTTCAGTTCTCCGCTCCTGTAGACCGTCAGCGATAATGGGACACAGATATCTCCTTGGGGGTCTCACCTTATCGTCGGGGGTTGACGAAACGCCTCCGGAGCGGCTCCCGGGAGCCATGGGGAGGGGCAGCGTCATCGCCCATCGCTTGAAGGGCTAAGGGGTTGAGCTGGGGGCGCTGTGGCCAAAAGCGAAGTGGGCTCGGCAGGGTTCGAACCTGCGACCAATCGGTTATGAGCCGACCGCTCTACCACTGAGCTACGAGCCCGACACTTTCTAGTCGCGGGCAGCTATCAGGCGTACTTCTCCCGCTCGAGGAACATGGCCATACCCTGGCCCAGCCCGATGCACAGGGTGGCTATAGCCCAGCGGGCATCGCGCCGCTTCAGCTCGAAGGCCGCCTGCATCACCAGCCGGCATCCAGTGGCTCCCAGGGGATGGCCGATGGCGATGGCGCCTCCATTGACATTTATCTTCTCATCGGGGACTCGCAGATCGCGCTGGAACGGCACACACTGAGCGGCGAAGGCCTCGTTGATCTCCACCAGATCAAACTCCTCGATCTTTTTCCCCGTTCTCTTCAGCAGCTTTTCCGTGGCCTTCAAGGGGCCGATCCCCATCACCTCAGGGTCCACTCCCACAGCGATGGATTCCCTGATGGTGACCAGGGGCTTCATGCCCAGCTCCTTGGCCTTCTCCTTGGACATCACCAACACCCCCGATGCCCCATCGTTCTGAGGGCAGCTATTGCCGGCAGTGACCACCCCGTTTTCCTTGAGAACAGGGCGCAGACCAGCAAGCCCCTCGAGGGTGGTGCCTCGCCGCAGGCCCTGGTCAACCTCAACGGTGTTTGAGGAGCCATCCTCATACTCGATGGTGAGGGGTATCACGTGATCCTTGAACCTGCCGGCATCATAGGCCTCCTCGCACTTCTTCTGGCTCTTGTAGGCGAAGAGGTCTGCCTCCTCTCGAGTGACACCGAATCTCTCAGCCACGTTTTCCCCCGTCTGGAGCATGTTCATGATATCAGGCGGGAGGATCTCGCCCCAGTGAGGCAGCATCTTGGCCAGCTTCCAGCCCTCGGGCATGGGATCCGGTGGGGGATCATACATCCCCGGCACCGAGAAGAATGGTGGCCCTCCGGGCCTGAATGGGCCGCGGCGCCCCCCGAGATCCAGTCCAGCCACGATGACGACATCTGCCCAGTTACACATGATATTGCCGGCTGCCAGTTGTATCGCCTGGAGGCTGGCGGCGCACTGTCGGCTTAGCATGGCTTTCCCCATGTGTTGAGCACCCTCAATTCCGAAGGCCTCATAGGGATAGAGGGCGTAGTAGTTGTCCTCGTCGCCATAACTGCCCAGGTAGAACTCGTCCACATGCTTCGGGTCCAGGTTGTTTCTCTTGACCAGGGTTCTAAGCACCGGGACTATCATCTCCGAGGTGCTGATGTCCCGAAGCGCCCCCCTCTCTCCAGCGCGTCCAAAAGGTATTCTGACTCCGTCCACTATAACTGCTTCTCTCAACTGTTACCTCCTTCAGAGTTTCTGGCTACTGCTCTTATGGCTCTCGGTGTTTTCTCCAGCACCTTCCACTTCTTTGAGCAGCTGGCTTCAGTTAGCGGCCGCTTAGCGAGTTGGCCGCTTGTCCCCTTTCTGGGGGGAATTATATCCCACTGGCGTTTGGACGGTCAAGCCCCGTGGCCGAGCTGCGTATCCCGCCGGACTTGCCCCTCACCGCTTCAAGATCACGACTCCGCAGCTGGGCCCGGCCCCGACCACGTGACCCAGGCCGGTCTTGGCGCCTGCGACCTGTCTCAGGCCCGCCTGGCCTCGCAGCTGCCAGTCCATTTCCACCACCTGCCTGAGGCCGGAGGCACCTATGGGCTCGCCGTTGGATAGCAGGCCGCCGCTGGCGTTTATGGGCAGGCGGCCGCCGATCTCGGTTACCCCTTCATCCAGAAGCCGTGTGGCCTCGCCCAGGGGACACAGCCCCAGCTCCTCCGTATAGATTATCTCCGAGGAGGCGGCTACATCCTGAAGCTCGACCAGGTCCAGATCCTCCGGACCCACAGCTGCCTCTTCGTAGGCCTGCCTGGCGGCGAGGGTGGTGAGCGGAGGCGACTCGATCTTGGCACTGGTTTGGAAGGCTGGGGGGATCATGGGCGCCGGGTAGAGCGGCGTCTTCACCACCGAGGTGCATATTGTCACCGGCTGGGCGTCATGCTTCTCGGCTACCTGTCTGGTGGTCAGTATCACCGCCGCCGCCCCTTCGTTGGGAGCGCAGAGCTCCAGAAGGTGGATGGGGTCGCAGACGAGCGGCGATTTCATGATGTCCTCCATGGTGCAGGCCTTCTGATACATTGCGTAGGGGTTATAGGAGCCGTTTTTGTGGTTCTTGACCGAGACCCTGGCGAAGTGTTCCGGCGTGCTGCCATACTTGTCCATATGGGTGCGTGCCTCAAGGGCGAAGTACATCGGGTTTACGCTCAGCCCGATGTAGCACTGCCATTTGTCGTAGATGTTCTCGGGAGACATGAAGCCTCGGGGCATCTTCTCCACGCCGAAGACCAGCGCCGTGTCATAGAACTCTCCGGCTATGCTCTGGAACCCGGACCTCAGCGCCGAGCCGCCGCTGGCACAGGCGCTCTCCACATCCCAGACCGGTATGCCGATCAGCCCCATTGCCGCGCATACCCTGGCTCCCGTGGTGGGAGGCAGGTACATTCGTGAGCAGTAGGCTGCCTGGACCTCTTTCCATGCCATATTGGCGTCCTTGAGCGCCATCTGTATGGCCTCACAGGCCATATCGACATAGGGCTTGCCCTCAAACCTGCCCATTTTATGCAGGCCGACCCCTGCTATAACGACCTCTCTCATAGCCAGCCACCTCTCTGAATATATCTCCCCCGACCTATTGCCCGGAGGAGGGCCGAAACATGTAAGTGTAGACTTCGTTGCCCTCCTCGTCCTCGAAGTACTTCCTGATGACCAGATCGACCTCCATCTGGTTCTCGAGCTTTTCCACGTTGCAATCCGTGATGAGGGACAGGACCCTCACGCCCTCCGGCAGCTCAACGAAACCGACAGCCATGGGCTCGTAGGGCTCGGACCGCCCCTTCCACGGGGCTGGCGGCGGGTATCGCAGCACAGTGTAGTTAAATATCTTGCCCCGGTCGCTCAGCCTGATCTCCTCCAGGTCTTGGCTTTGGCAATGGCCGCATACCGACAACCTCCCGAAAAAGGTTTCCTCACAGGAGCGGCACCTTGTGCCAATAAGGTGTCCCTTTCCCCCCGGAGATGACGGCATGGTGAACAGTCCCTCCTGAACGGGTATCGCCTTTCTGGCCGGTTCGGCGCTTTCGACTCCATCTTTCATAGCGACTGCCCCCTCGATACACAGAATAGGTCCCAGAGCCTGGTCAGACCCGTCCGCCCCTCACGTTTTCCCTTATGTAGTCCACAACCGGCCCAACCATAGTGCCCATAAATACCCCGTCAACCCCCGTCTCCTTCAGCCTGGCGATCTCCTCTTTGGGGAAGACGCCGCCCACAATCAATATCACATCATCCATCTTGTTTTCCCGCATCAGCTTGACCACCTTGGGAGTATGGGACAGATGCTCGCCGCTGAGACAGCTCAACCCGATGACATCCACATCCTCCTGCAGGGCGGCGTGCACGATGTTCTCCGGAGTTTGAAACCTGCCCAGGTAGACCACCTCCATCCCCGCCTCCCTGAGCAGGCTGGCCACTACCTTAGCCCCCCGGTCGTGCCCGTCCAGGCCCACCTTGCTGATCAGCACCCTTATCTTACTCTTAGCCATCTCTCGCCGTCAGACCTCAGCCGAAGGGGGCCTCGACCTCGCCAAAGGGGTCGTACCTGAAGCCATAGGCCTGTCTTATAGCCCCCGCTATCTCCCCCACCGTGGCGTAGGCCCTTACCGCCTCGATGACCTCAGGCATAAGATTCACCCTCTCCCCCGCCTCCGCCCTGCGCCTGAGCTTGTCCAGGGCTTCCTTCACCGGGCGGTTGTCCCTGGTCCGCTTTAGCCTGGTGACATTGGCTATCTGCTCCGCCTCAGACTGGGGCCGGGTTCGGTGATAGTCCCCCAGCGTCTGTGCCTCGTCCATGGTGAAGGCGTTCTGCCCCACTACTATTCGCTGGCCTGTCTCCACATCCTTTTGATGGTTGAGGGCCTCCCTGTCTATCAGGCGGTCGACCCACTCCGTCTTTATGGCCTGGACTATGCCCCCCATGTCCTCTATTTCCCTGAGTATCTTGCCTGCCTCCTCCTCCAGCCTGTTGGTCAGGCTCTCCACATAGTAGGAGCCGCCTAGGGGGTCGGCCACCGAGGTGATCCCCGTCTCACAGGCCAGGATCTGCTGTGTCCTCAGGGATAAGATGCCCGCCTCCTCGCTGGGGATGTTCACCGCCTCGTCGTAGCCGCAGAGGTCCATGGCCTGAGCCCCGGCCAGTGCCGCCGCCATGGCCTGGTAGGCCACCCTGACTATGTTGTTCAGGGGCTGGGCCGAGACCAGAGAGCAGCCAGCGGTGTGCACCGAGAACCTGAGCTTCACCGACCTGGCATCCTTGGCGCCATACCTCTCCCGGGCAATCCTGGCCCACATCCTGCGGGCGGCCCTGATCTTGGCTATCTCCTCGAAGAAATCTATGTGGGCCGAGAAGCAGAAGGACAGCCTGGGGGCGAAATCGTCTATGGCCAGGCCCCTCTCCAGGCACTTGTCCGCATAGCAGATGGCCTTGGATAGAGTGAGGGCCAGCTCCTGGGGGGCGTTGATGCCCGCTTCCCGGAAGTTATAGCCATCGGCATAGGAGGAGTACACCTGAGGCATACTCTCGGTGCAGTACTCGATGGCGTCGATGCCCAGCTTCAAGGCCAGGTCCACCAGCAGCTTGTCCTCAGGCCACCAGCTACAATAGAAGGTGAACAGGGGATCGTTGAGCAGGGTGCCTCGCAGGGAGGCCAGACTTATCCCCCGCTTCTGGGCGAGCACCACCCAGGAGCCCAGCTCAAAGGGGCTGGCCATGGTATTGGTGCCGTGCAGAATCAGGGGCAGCTCCAGAGGCAGGCCCTGGAGCATCACCTCCACATCTTCCAGGGAGGTGAGATTGACCCCCTGCACCCCCACCTCGCCCTCAGCCCGGGGATGGTCGGCATCGATGCCTATCCAGCTGGGCACGTCGGGGATGATGTCCAGGGCATTGGCCCCCTGCTTTACATAACTCTTCAGCCGCTCATTGGTGTCTGCCGGGGTGCCGAAGCCGCAGAGCAGCTTCTGGGTCCACTGCCTCCCCCGATACATGCTGGGGTATATCCCCCTGGTATAGGGATACTCCCCGGCATTCCCCAGGTCCCGGTCATAGTCCACACCCTTGACATCGGCCGGGGTATAGAGCTCCTTCAGTGGCAGCCCTGACCAGGTCTTTATTGCCCGGGCTTTATAAGCCTCGGCAGCCTTATCGCTCTCGTTGCCCATAGCCATCGCCTCGCCCCGCACCCCACCTGCCCGGAGGTTTGCCCGGGCAGGCTATTTGTTCGACGAGGTCTTCTTTATAAACTCATCCCTATCCAGGCCAGCCTGTTCGAAGACTTCACTGGGGATATCTGCGGCATTCTTGTAGAGGCAGACCCGGCAAGGCTCGTTTTCGAGATCCCCCGCAGGTATGGTCACTGCAAACGGGACCAGGCCTGCCTCGATAGGGATCAGTGCCTCGAAGGGGCAGTGGGCGCAGTAAACGGGAAAATCCTGCCTGCCGTATGTCATGGGCTGCGCCTCCTCGATGCTTAAGAAGCTGTAAGGCGGCTGGTACGCCCTATTTATGATCAGCCGGCCGCCGCTGCCGCAGGGCTGCATATATATGGTGAACTTCTCATCGTCTTCCTCGACTCTAAGCGGCTGGAGGTGGCCCCTGAGACCGGCGACCAGCATCTCGGCTTTGGTCTTAGTATCCTTGGCGGCATAGCGCTCGGCAAGGGGCAGTACCCAGGCAGCGCAGCCCTCTTTGAGTGCCTGATATAGGGCCTGGTCACCGTAATTGCGCCCGATATGAGTGAGCGTTGCCGTTACCCAGTACAGGTAGAGGTCGTGCATGGCGGAAAACTCGCGGTACATCCGGTCGCTAAGCTGCTTGGCCCGCTCCAGATCGCCCTTATCTATGGCCTCCTTGATGAGGTCGCGGGTCAGCTTTCCCATTTCCTCCAGCTGCTCATCGGTGAAATGCCGCATATCTGCACCTCTCAAATCTCAGCCAGGCCGCTCTGCCGCTTGGCGGCGGCTCAGGCTAGGCCTTGTAGACCTTGCACAGTAGTGCCCGGTTGCACCAGCCGCCGGACAGCTCGTCGCAGGCCTCAGGCTCATCGAGGGTGAGCACGCTGGCATTGGACTGCCACACCCCGCTGAGATCGGGCTCATACGCCGGCTGCTCGGGGAACCACCAGCTGGCCTCGGCATTGACCACATCGGGCAGGATGCCGGGGTTGAGCCTGGCCTTCTGCTTTATCCGGCCCCTCCTGGTCTCGATATAGGCCCAGTCGCCGTCGCCGATTCCCAGCTCGCGGGCGGTCTCGGGATGGATGTCCAGGAGCGGGTCGGGATGCTTCTCCCTGGAGCCTATCCCTTGCTGCCGGAACTCCGAATGGTACATGGGCATGAACCTGCCCCCGGTGGTCAGGATCAGGGGGTACTCCCTGGCGACCTCGGGCGTCCTGACGGGGCTCTCCGGGGGCTCCTCGTAGAAGGGCAGGGGGTCATACTCCAGCTTCTCCAGGGCGCTGCTGTAAAGCTCGACCTTGCCTGAAGGCGTGGGGAAGCCCGTCTCCTCGTACTCGCGTTTTACCAGCCTGCCGTCCTTCTCCTTGATCTTGTCGAACATGGAGTCGGGGAAGAGCACCATCCTGTCCACCACTTCTTTGAAGGTGATTCCCAGCGGCTTGAGGCGGTGCTCGCTCACCTCCTCCAGTGTCTTCCAGGGCCAGTGCTCCCCCTGTCCCACGGCGAGGCCGAGGCCCCGGAAGAACTCGTATATATCTCTACGCTCTCCCAGAGGCGGTACCGACCTCTCGCCGCCAAAGACCAGGCTGGAGAAGTCCATGTTGCAGGTGCACATGACCCTCTCCATCCAGCTGGCGGCGGGAAAGACATAGTCGGCGAGCTGGGCGGTGGGGGTCATGAAGAGCTCCTGGACCACGTGCAGCTCCAGGTTGGGGCTTTTCAGCGCCTCATAGGCCGGCCTGAGGTTGCCCGCCCAGGCCATGGGGTTCGAGCCCCAGCAGATCATGGCTTTTATGGGGTACGGCTTGCCTTCGAGGATGGCCGGCCACAGCATTGGCGTGTGGGCCATCGCCCTGACCGCAAAAGCTGCGGGGACGCCATAGAGCTTTTCAATGGGCCCGGCGGTTACCTCGAAGCCGCGCAGGGACATGAGCCTGGAGACATCGAAGCCCATCTGCTTTCGCCGCTGCTCCGGGGAGAGCTTTTCCAGCATGCCCATCTGTGAGCCGGTGATGAACACCCCGCCGTTGATCTTCTCGCCCGGGCGGGTGATCAGGTGCCCGCCGAGGACGTCGATATCGCCGGTTATCGCCCGCAGGATGGCCCTGGTCTGTTCGGTGCGGGTGCCGTTCAAGCCCGCATGATCGGTGCTGACGGAGAAGGGCATGCAGGCGGGCTTGCTGGTGGCGTACATCCGGGCCGACTGGATGATCTCGTCGGGCGCAAGCCCGGTGATCTGGGCGACCCGCTGCGGCGGGTACTCCTGGACGCGCTCCTTGAGCTTGTCGAAGCCCACCGTCCATCTCTCGACGAAGTCCTTGTCGTACAGCCCCTCGTTTATGATAACGTTGAGCCAGCCCAGGGCCAGGGCGCCATCGGTGCCCGGCCTCGGCTGAAGCCATATATCGGCTATCTCGGTGCTTGCGGTGCGCCTGGGGTCTATCACGATGAGCTTCAGCCCCCGCTCCCGCTTCTGCTTGTTGATGGTGATCCAGTTTCTCTGATTTGACTCGGCGGGATTGTGGCCCCAGCATACGACGCAGTTTGCCGCCTCGACGGTGGCCGTGAAGACGAGCACGTCTCCGGTGACGGCGTTGTTGATCGCGATCTGGTTGAGCCCGCAGATGATCCCGGGGCCAAAGATGTTCTGGGGGTTGCCGAACAGGCTGAGGAACCGGCCACAGGGCCAGTAGTCATTGCCCCTGTAAGTGCCGGTAAAGACGCCCAGCGTCTCCGGCCCGTACTTACCCTTCAGCTCATTCAGCTTGCCGCCTATCTCAGCCAGGGCCTCGTCCCAGCTTACCCTCTGCCACTTACCCTCGCCCCGCTGGCCTACCCTCTTGAGGGGATGCATGAGCTGGTCCGGGTGATACAGCCACTTTATGGCCAGGCGACATCTCTCGCAGGTGAAGCCTTGGCTTAAGGGGTGCTCTGGATTACCCTCTATCTTCACTATCT